>JAITCR010000004.1 GCA_031282985.1 Nitrososphaerota archaeon
TGTGCACATAAACATGTATATGCCGCCATATTTGTTGAACGAAAACTGCGCGAAAATTTAAATTCCGACTTAAAACAAGCAAGAAAAAGCCATATTTTCACTAAAAGCTAAACACATACTAAAAAAGTAACAAACCTAAAAAATTAAGAGATTTTGTGTTTTATTTTATTTCTCGCAAGTAAAATCTCTAAAGCTTTTTTGGGGTTGCGAATTGCTCGTAGTAGCCGTTCATGAGTTACTGTTGGGTTTACCAAATTTGCCTCTGCAGCTAGACAACGCAGATCATCAGCGGTAAATTCTGGCGTTTCAATTAGAGGTTGCACAGCAGAGAGTGCGTCATCACTGAAGTCGCTTGTTAGATAGTTTCCTTCTTTAGCTTGTCGATACAATTCAGTACCATAAAGCGGTGTAGCATAACTGAAGTAAAAGTACTCAGCACCCAAATGGCGCAGTTTATAGGCAAACTGTATGGTTTGTTTCATATCTTCCCTAGTTTCACCAATCATGCCTAAAATAAAAAAGCATCCAACCTTAATACCAACCTTGTGAGCAGCACCCACCGCGTCTTCTACACATTGAAGACTCTGCTTTTTTTTAAGAACACCATCTACAATACGTTGAACACCAGACTCGGGTGCAATTAAAATTTTTTGACACCCCGCTTTACGCATTAAAGCCAAAAGTTGTGGGTCTAAAGCGTCGGCACGAACACCATTTGGAGTACACCATTCGATGTTTAGACGTTTTTCAATTAACATATTACAAATTTTTACTAACCGTTCACGATTAAAAGCTATATTATCGTCTAGGAAATCAATTTGACGTATATCATACGCTTTGACTATTTGCTCTATCTCAGCAACAACATTCTCAGCACTACGTGCACGCCACTTACGTCCCATAACTATATTATTTGAACAAAAAACACAACCATATGGACAACCACGGGTGGTTAACATACGAATTGACGGCTTCTTCAAATTGCCGCTTATGGGAATTTTTTTAGCTGCTTCAAAAAACTCTTTCATAGGTAACAAATGACGTGCTGGGAAAGGTAACGTGTTAAGATCTTCAATGAAGGGTCTTGGAGCTGTTATTACAAGCTTGTTGTTTTCTAGAAACCCTAAGCCTTTAACATTTTTTAAATTCTGAAGTTCATCTTTTTCGAGTGTGTCAGCAAGTTCAAGTGTGGTTATTTCCTGCTCGCCAATTACTACAAAGTCTACGTTAGCCTGTCGTAAGCACTCGTTAGGGCGTGAGGAGGGATGTAAACCGATAAGTGCGATTTTGAGGTTTTTGTCGGCAGTTTTAATGGTTTTAGCTACTGCAAAAGCTGCAGTGGACCATCCTGAGTAAGGCACTGAGATGACAACAAGTTTGGGTTGAAATTTTTGTATTCTGGCGGCAATTTCTGTGTTGGATAATCCTTGGCGGTATTTTCCTCCTTCGATCTCTTCGAGAAGTTCCCAACCTTCATTGGGTACATCGATGACCAGAATTTTATGTTTTTTTTCTAGCACTGCAGCTACATATGCGATATCCATTGGTTGGTAAACGCTTGGTTTTCCCCAAGCTTTTGGTTGGATTCTAGGTGGATTTATGAGGCAAACGTGCATTTAATGGCCATCTCAAGCTGAAGTATGGTTTTGGGCATCTGAAAAACTTTTGCTAAAATTGGAGGGTATAGAGAATGTTTAGGAAAGAGCAGATGTGTCTATTGGCCTTTTATGCGCCAGATTAGATGGTTGACAGCGACTCGGGACATGACGCGGCTGTAAAAATTGCGTTTGAACATATGACGTATGGCGTATTTTGATGAATAGAAACTGTTGTAAAAATCTGTACGTAATCGCATTGCTTCTTCGTCTGAGAGCAGGGGGTTTTCAAATACGGGTATTGTGGTGTCATAGCGGCTCCAATCAGGTGACATTTTATAGCCAAGTTGTTCGACTTCCTTGCGTAGCTCTGTGCCAGGGTATGGTGTCGCAATACAGAGATATACGTCATCGGGTTCAACTCGTCTAATGAAGTCAAAGGTTTCTTTGCGCATCTCTGCTGTTTCTCCGGGATAACCAATGATAATGGATATAGCAACAAATAAACCGGATTTTTTTGCCATTTTAATAGCAGACTCATTTTGCTCAACAGTAGTGCGTTTATTTACCGCGTTAAGTACATTTTGGCAGCCTGATTCTACGCCAAAGAAAACTTGTTGACAGTTAGTGTTTTTCATTTTAGCAAACATTTCTTCGCTAACTTTGTCTGCACGTGTTTGACAGTCCCATGGAATGTTAAGTTTTCTGCTTTTTATTTCATCACAAATATCATAGAGTCGTTTTTTATCAAGTGTTAATGTATCATCATAAAAAGTAAAAGAATCCGCGCCATATTCACGTTTTAACAATTCAAGTTCATGACCGATATTTTGAGGACTTCGTACACGATACTGTCGGCCTAAAATGCGGCTAGTAGTGCAAAAGTTGCATTGAAAAGGACAACCACGACTAGTGATTACTGGAAAGAACAGTTTACCAAAAAGCCGATACTTTTCAAGTGGAAAATTTTTGTACGCAGGAAAAGGTAAATCATCCAAATTTTGAATGAAATCCCTACTGGGGTTTTGTACAATCTGGTCTTGATGACGGTAAGTAATACCATAAGCAGAGTTTAAACCAACACCATTAACAATTCTTTGGGTTAACTCTGCAAAAGTTACCTCACCCTCACCGCGAACAATCACATCAACAGCTGGTTCAGCTGCAAGAAGTTCTTTATCCATAAAAGTGGCATGTGGACCACCTAAAACAACCGCAGCACTAGGACAGACTTCTTTAGCACCTCTTACAGCCATAAGAGTTGAAAGTACCATAGGAGTCATTGAACTTATACCGATAACATCAGGATTAAACGTAGCAAGTTTTTGCTTAAGCTGATTTTGGTCAATACCTTCAGCGATACAGTCTAGAACAGTTACTTGGTTACCTTTCTCTTCAAGAACAGCTGCTAAATAGGCTAAACCCATAGGCAAATAGGGATGATGATGAAAGACACCTTGTAGCGGTGGAGGATTAACCAATATGACTTTTGCAGTTGTGCCCATTATCGTTCACCATCAGACATGAGAAGAGAAAAACAGCTAAAAAGCTGATTTGATTTTTCTTCGCAGATGCGCTAAAGCGGTTCTTGTGGCTGATTTTCCATAGACACCACCTTTTCGCCACATCTTCCAAATGTAGCTTGGGCGTATGTAGAAACTTTGGAAAGCTTTTTCACGCATATCTTTGAGCTGTTCTGAGCTGATGTATGGAGTTTCAAATATGGGAGTAGCAGTGTCATAACGGTTGAAATCGGCAATTTTTAACCAGCCTTTCTGGGTTACGAGCTCATACATTGGAGTTCCCGGATATGGCGTAGCAATGTAGTAGCCAACATCGTCAGGATTGAGCTCTTCGATGAATTTGGTTGTTTCCCGTAAAGTTTCAGGGGTTTCTTCAGGGAAACCTAAAACAACGCTTGCAACCGTCATTAAACCGATGTCTTGAGCAGTTTTAAAGGAGTTCTTTATAGTTTCAAGTTTGTAACCTTTACCCATGGCATCGATGACCATTTGGGATCCAGCTTCAACACCAAACCAGACAGCAATGCATCCGGCATCTTTCATTGTTTGTAGAAGCTCTCTATCAACCATGTCTACGCGGGTTTCGCAGTCCCATTTAATTTTCAGACCCCGCTCTTGTATGAGTGTACATATTTCTCGAACACGGTTCTGGTCAACTGAGAATGCATCATCATAGAAAGTAAATTGTTGAGCCCCGAAATCTTTAACCAAATGTTCAAGCTCATCAACTACGTTCTTAGGACTTCTCATACGATATCCCCTGCCAAACATACGCACGGCTGAACAGAAGTTACACCAAAAAGTACAACCTCGACTGGTATATACTGGGAAAATAACTACACCAAACTTGTTGAGATAATCAAGTGGAAAGAGATGATGCGCAGGGAAAGGCAAAGAGTCAAGATCTTGAATGTAGGGTCTATCAGGATTTTTAACAATTTCATCGCCATTTCTACAAGTGGTGCCCACAACATCATAGTAAGGCTTTCCTGCCTCAATGCGCTCCATTAACTCAAGAAGAGTAACCTCACCCTCTTTACGCACGACAATATCAAGTTCAGGATATTCTTTTAAGGCATTCTCATCCCAAAAAGAAACATGCGAACCCCCAAGCAACGTTACAATTTTAGGATTCACTTCTTTGGCAATTTTTGCACATTCACCACCTGACTTGTAAATCAGAGTGGTTGCGCTCATACCCACAACATCAGGATTACGCTTAGCAAGCTCCTCTTTAAACTGGTCATAAGTTAGCTTCATTGCTTGGCAATCAATAACATCCACTTGATAGCCAGCCCGCTCTAAAACAGCAGCCAAATAACCAATTCCTAATGGAATAAATGGCGGATGCTGATGAGCCCCTTGTGGATAAGGCGGGTTAACAAATGTAACATGAGACTTCAAATTTTTTTCCCCTATCTCGTTCGTGATAGATTGGATACTTTGATTAATATACGTTTTTGAATCTAAAGAGTTCTATCAAAAAATCACAAAAAGCAAAAACCACAAAAAGTTCACACCTATAGAGTATTTAGGAACATTTTGAGGTTTGAGGGGTAAATTATAGAGAAAATACTTACAGAATTTGTTTTCTGCGTGTTAGTAATTGTTTTTTACGTGTTATTAAATGCTGTAATGCTTAAATTGCAGGGAATAATCAATTAAAAGTTAATGACAAACAGCATTAAAAGTTACATCCATGGCGTAATGTGGCTTCTTAGAAACCCAAAACAAATACAGCACATTATCATACGGGAAACGTTGTATCGTCACAGAAAAACAAGCCGTCAAGGCTGGATTGAATGGCAGAAATATGACACATACACAGCTGCATTTCAACACAGCACAGCAATTTCCTATGCGAGACCGCTTAATCAGGCAAGAATTCAAACTTTTCTTAAAATGATAAGTAGCGGCGGTAAAAATCTAAATGTTCTTGATGTTGGCTGTGGTGATGGCGTATTAAGTGAACCCATCGCAAAGCAAGGTAACACTGTTACGGGTTTTGATTTACCAACAATTACACCAATGGCTCACAATCGGGGTATTTCAAATGTTTTCTCAGGAGACGCGGAAAATTTGGCATTTAAAGCTGAAGTTTTTGATGTTGTTTTGGCATCAGAGGTTGTTGAGCATCTTTGGAATCCTCAACGTTTTCTTGATGATGCTTATCGAGTTTTAAAACCTAATGGATTGTTGATTTTGGAGGCTCCAGAGGGTATAGAGGGTTTACGGTATGATGCTCACAAGAATTGGTTCACTACAGAAAGGTTCCAACATATGCTTGGCAGAAAATTTACTCTGCTTCAGTCAAAAACATATTCGCCTGAATGGGGTGCTCCAACGGCGACATTTATTTGTTTGTTTAAAAAGAGTTAATGGTGAGTTTTTCATGTGTTTCTTTGAGCATGTGTTTTATTGGTAAGTTGTATGGGCATTTTTGTTGGCATAATCCGCATAGGGCGCATTTGTCGGGTTTTATATCTAATCCGGTGTATAGTTTTTGTGCCCAATTTTTCAATCCATAGACTGAGTAAAAGGAGTTAAATCGCAGTATTGCGGGGATGTTGATTTTTTCAGGGCAGTTCATGCATAGACCGCAGTCGCGGCAGTAGGTTTCAAGTTTGAAGTTGAAACGTTTATGTTCTATGTCAGTTAATTCTTGATAGTTTGTGCCTACTTTAGCGGCGGTTTCAACTTCTGCAATTGAGCGTAGTCCTGTTAGTGTTGAGGTTATATTCTTTGACAAGTTGTATCTAAGAAGACTTTGAACCATTTCGGTGTTATTTTGTCCAAGTAATGCTTTGAGTTCGGGCTCATCAGACAATAGAGAAAGTGAGGGTTTATACATGCAAGTTATGAGGTTGGATGTTTTTGCTGAAAAGGTTTTCATTGCTATTACGCCAACGTCTAAGTCTTTGGCGAGGGGTAAAAGTTCTTCTTCAGCTTGGCGAGTTATAATGTTAAGTGGAACAAGCACTGTGTCGAATTCGCCTGTTTTGATGGCTTTGGTTAAAATTTGTGGTTTGTGTCCGGTTATGCCAATAAAGTTGGTTAATTTTTTTCTTTGTGCTTCTTTGCAAGTTTGCAGGGCTCCGTCTGAACTCATTGTTTTAGTTAGAGTTTTTTCGTCATCTATTCCATGTAGTTGTATTATGTCAACATGTTCTGTTTGGAGAAGACGGAGACTGTTTTTCATGTCTTCTAATGATTCCTTTTTGGTTCTAGATCCGGTTTTTGTAGTAATAATGCATTGGTTGCGAGTGTCTTTTAGGGCACAACCGATTTTTTCTTCGCTATCTCCATCCCAGCGGGAGCTATCAAAATAGTTAATACCTAATTCAGATGCTCTCCTAACAATGTCTACAGCGGCAGATTTTTCTATTTCAGAGATCCATGTTCCGCCGAAACCGACTATAGATATTTGAAGGTTTGTTCTGCCAAGCCTTCGTGTCTGCAACTATGTCCCTGCCTATGCCATACCTGCGTTATCAATAGGTTTTGGGTTGAGTCTTCGTTTAGCGAAGTTTAACACACCCTCTCTTTGGATACGTTTTAGAATGCGTTTTGGTGCACGATGATAGTCTCTGAAAAACTGTTTTTGTATACGCATTAATTCATCATAGTCAAATTCGTCGGTTTTATAACTGTAGAGAAAATCATCAAGCTGAGTATATTTACCTGTTTCAAGCATTTCACGCCATAATGGACTATCGGGATAAGCTATAAACACGTTGAATTGGCACCAGTCAGCGTCAAGTTTTTCAGCAAAACGGTAAGAGGCCATTAAGTCTTCCCTAGTTTCGCTAGGCATGCCCAACATAAATGAGCAAGCCACTTGTATTCCCGCTTTGCGACACATTTTAAAAGCGTCTTCTATTTGCTCCAAAGTTATGTTACGATTAATATGGTTGAGAACTTTCTGTGAACCAGATTCTATACCAAACCATATGGTTTTGCAGCCTGCAGATGCCATTTTTTCAAGAATTTCTTGGTTAACAAGGTCAACTCTTGTGTCACATACCCATTCAAGATCCAGTTTGCTGTTAATTAGTAAATCGCAGAACTCAACAGTTTGGTTCTTACGCATTGTAAAATTGTCGTTAATAAAATAAATACCTCTGGTGCCATATTTAGTTACTAAATCGTTTACGCCAGCCATGACACGTTGAGGGCTAAATTGGCGGTTGATGTTTCCCCAGAGTTTTTTAGTTTCACAAAATCCACAGCTGAAAGTGCAACCTCGACTTATGCTCATAACGTCAGCGGGTTTGGCTTTTAAAAATTCTATGTTGCGATCATATTTTTCTAACGGTAAAAGGTGACGTGCGGGGAAAGGTAACTCATCCATATTAAGGAAAACAGGTTCATTTTTTATAACACCCGAAGAGCTCCTGCAGACTACACCTGCAACAGTTGAAGCTCCAAAATAATCACCTTTCACAATGAAAGAGGCCAGTTCCGCTATCGCTCGTTCCCCTTCGCCCATAACGGCGTAGTCAATTTCAGATGTTTCAAGCAGACTTTCGGGCATGTAAGATGCATGCCATCCGCCGACAACAATTTTGCAGTTTGGAGCTACCTGTTTAATTGCTTTTGCGGTTTCAACGCATTTTTTGTATGTAGCACTTCCACAGGTTATACCAACAATAGCAGGTTGAAGTTTCAAAACATATTGTTGAACGTCTTCTGTGCTTTGCTGCATTAGGTAGTTATCAAGCATTTGTACTTCATGCCCCGCTTGTTCTAAGGCGGCAGCAACGTACATGAGTCCAAGTGGAGGAAGTCTTTTTCCGTGGAACCATGGTGCGTTAGAAGGGGGCGCAGTGGTCATTAACAAAATCATTTAACATTTCTCCTGAGAGGGTTTATTGGTAAGTAAAGGGGCACAAATTTTGCCTCATTTGGTCTTGCTTACAGGTTGATAGATTTACAATTTAATAAGCTTTAACTGAACACACTATTTAACTGCAAAAAATGGCAGATAGCAAAAAAATGAAATGGTAAAAATTTTTAGGCGAGTTGGGCGGCTATTTGTTTGACAAATGCTTTAACGTCACCAAGTTGGCCATGTATCACAAGATGCTTGTAGTCTTGTTTGTTAACAGTTAAGTGCCATTTTTCAGCTAATTTAAGCACGTACTCCTCAGGCAGTTTGTTATCTGTTTCAATTCGAATCCATTGTTGGTCGCGAGGCACACCGACTACAAATCTGCCTTCAGTCATAGCAGCGGTTTCTTCTTTAATTACTTGTTGTGAATTGGCTTCTTTTAGATATTTGAGCCATTCATTTACTATGTTTGGTTCAAAGACCATCTGAGCTTGATCTATAAGGTATGCTTCAACATTTGTAGTGTATGCTTCAGCTTTTGCTACAACATCCTCTGAAGCATCTGTACTGTGTAATAATTCAATCATAGAGCGTGCTGCTCGTAAGTCCTCAAAAATGTTTGCGGAAATTGGAACATCTTTTTTTAGGAGTACCATTAGGAGGTCTTCAAGAATTTTCCAAACAGTCATAGTGTGACCCATAAGAGTAAACCGGCCAAGTTAGTTAGTTAGAACTGTTAAGGTTTAAAAACAATTACTGAAAAACGTTGTTTAGCAGCAGACAATTTTTAAAGTTAGGTTTCTTTTTTGTCAGTTATTGTTTTAGCCATGCGTTTTGTGTTATCTTTAGGTTCAAGTAGTTCCTTTATGAGGTTGTATTGGCGTTGGTAAATGTGGCAGTTTTTGCTATGGAAAATCAGTTTGCCGGGTTTCAAAGATAAGCCGCCTTTGGTGTTTATTTCGTCAACAAATGCTTCGTTGAAGAGTTGTAATCCGGCAATGTTTGCGGGTAAACCGCCAAAGGCGTCCCAGCTACGGAAGTAACAAGTTAAGTGTAGTTTGCCGTCTGAAACTTCTGTGTCAATTAAGCTTAAACAGGGTGGCTCGCTTTTTTTGTTATTTTCGTCAAACTTTTTGATATCACTTGGAAGCCTAATTACCATAGTAACTTGACGATCTCTTTGCTCTTCTGCATAGCGTTTTATAGCTTGTTCAATTTGGTTAATAGGATTATTTAAACGACTGCCGTAAGTATAAGTTTCATCTTCCTGTTTCTCGCCACACCACAAATATTCAAGAGCATAACCTTGAACATATTTGAAGTCACATGACGCCTTATCACTTACAAGGGGCCTATTTTCGGGATGTTCAATTTCAATTGTAAGGTTTAGTTTTTTTGTTTCTGTTTCTTCAGAACCAAATCCAACAGGAAAAATATCGCCCTCATACCAAATTCTGCTTAAAGCTTTAAACCAAGCATCAGGACAATCAAATGCTGAAATCTTTATATGCTTCATACGCAGGTTCTCCAAAACACCCTTCAAGTAATATTATTTAATCTACGGCTTTCCAAAAATATAAGTCTAACAGTAAGTAAAAACCTGTCTCAACAAGTTCTTAACTATCATTAGACCTTAGGCGTTATTGGTGTTTAGTGGCAGGTCGCGTATTTTGTTGGCTGATTATTGCAATATTTGTGCTTTAGACGCATATTTTTTGCATCATTCGCGTAGTTTATACACAGTTTTAGAATCGACAAATAATAACGCCTAAGGTCTATTGTACAAAATTTGTTGAGGACAGCTATTAAAACGAGCAACCAAAAGAAAACAATCAAAGGAAGCAAAATTGAATTTAAAAATTACAAAAAGAAATGTGGGTTAGTAAGGCATTCCGCCCATACCACCCATACCACCCATACCACCCATACCCGGAGGCATTGGAGGCATTTTGCTACCGCCTTTGATGCTTATTAGGTCATCAATTTTGAGTATCATGTTAGTGGCTTCTGTGGCAGATTTGATAACTTGTTGTTTGACGCGTAGGGGTTCGATAATCATTTTGGTACACATACAGGTAATTTTGCCTGTGTTGACATCGATGCCCATGTTTTTGCTGTCTTTCTTTTCATGTTCACTGCGTAGTGCAACCATGATGTCTATAGGGTCTATACCAGCGTTTTCTGCGATGGTTAAGGGAATTGCTTCCACTGCATCGGCAAATGCTTCAATTGCAAGTTGTTCACGACCACCCACTTTAACTGCATATGCGCGCAAGCCTTTTGCAAGTTCAGCCTCTGGTGCACCGCCACCTGCAACAATTTTACCGTCTTCAATTACGTTTCGAACTACGCATAAACCGTCGTGTAGACTACGTTCTGCCTCATCGATTACATGTTTTGATGCGCCGCGGATAACTATTGTTACAGCTTTGGGGTTTTTGCAGTCACGGACATAGAGGAGTTTATCGTCACCGATTTTAACTTCTTCAACACATTTAGCGTTACCTAATGTGTCTTTTGTGAGGTCTTTTACACTTGCAGCGATGCTTCCGCCTGTTGCGCGAGAAAGTTTTTCGATATCACTACTGCTGACGCTTTTAACTGCTAGTATACCAGCTTTTCCAAGAAAGTGCAATGCCATATCATCTATGCCTTTTTCGCAGAAGACAACATTTGCACCAGACTTTTGAATGGTTGTAACCATGTCCTTTATCATGCGTTCTTCTTCATCTAAGAAGAGCTGCATTTGGTCAGGGCTTTCAATGTTAATTTTAGCGTCGAATTCTGTTTTTTCTATTTCAATTTTAGCATTAAGTAGAGCAATTTTAGCATTGTCGATGATTTTTGGCATTTGTGAGCTTGCTACTTCTTTATCAAGAACCATACCTTTGACTAATTCAGACTCGTCAAGGCTTTTACCGTGTTTTTTAACCACCTTAATTAAGTCAAGATCAGCTTTGTATTTGTCACCAACTTTTTCGGCAACTTGTTTGACTGCGTCAACAAGCAGTTTTGTGAAATGTTCTTGAGCAATATTGATACCTTTACTGTGAAGAGAAGTCATAGCTATTTGTCTAATAGTTTTATCATCTTCAAACTTTACGGGCATTGCAATGTTGTCAAGAATTTCTTGGGCTTTTTCACTTGCTTTCTTGAAACCGTCAATAATAACTATTGGGTGCACATTTCTATCAAGTAAACTTTCAGCTTTAGAGAGTAACTCACCTGACAAAACAACAGCAGTCGTTGTACCGTCACCAACTTCGTTATCTTGAGCTTTTGCTACTTCTACAAGCATTTTTGCCGCTGGATGTTGAACATCAAGCTCTTTCATTATAGTTGCACCATCATTTGTAATTGCAATGTCGCCCATACCAGTTACAAGCATCTTATCCATACCGCATGGACCTAACGTGGTTTTCACTGTTTCAGCTACAATTTTTGCAGCCATAATGTTACTTCTATGTGCTTCACGACCAATTGTTCTTCCGGTACCTTCTTTTAGTACTAGAATTGGAACTTGTCCACCTTGTGTTGACATAATATTCACCAAATATACTTTCTAATTTGAGATTTAGTAAATTGGAACAAGTGAAAAGAACATATAAATTTTTCCAGTGTACAAATGAACAAATAAAAGACCAAACAGCCGAAAATAAAAAAACATACAAAAATAAAGAGTTAGTTTCAGTCTTTTCGCGGCGAGAGATGTACATGTTACTACAATATTGCCATATTTTGAAGCCGAGGTTGCTTTTTATACAGATGCTGTTTCAACACGTTTATACTTAATGTTGATCATGTTAAACTTTAATGATATGGTAATTTGAAGCTTTTCGTAAGCGGTTCATAACTGCTAAACCCATACCATCTAAAGGGACACTCTCTGCTAAAATAACATCAACAGAATTTTCGTTAAATTCACGTAACACTTTAAACAGTTCCTTCGCAACCATATCGAGGTCAAAACGGCTTCCCATAGACTTTACCACATGCGCAGAATATCCTTTTTGGGTTTCATCTGTTGCCAATATACCCACTTTTTTGCCTTCACCGCTATATTGCTCAGATAATGTTGTAATTTTAGAAATTATTGCCTGCACTGTGCCTTCGACTAGTAGCATTTCTGCGTTTGGTGCATAATGTTTATGCATCATACCAGGAGAGCGAGCACACTCAACTTTAACATCTTGCTCAGAGGTAACAAATGAGTGTAGCACTACAGTAGGTAGCACTGTTTTGATATTTTCAAAAGTTGTCCCACCAGGCCTTAACAACAATGGGGGATCAACGCTTAAATCTAGAACGGTAGATTCCACACCAATACTTGTTGGGCCTCCGTCAAGGATTACATCGATTTTACCATTCAAGTCATCGTAAACATGTTGTGCAGTGGTTGGACTGGGTTTTCCTGAAAGATTTGCACTAGGCGCAGCAATTGGAGTGCCACTTTGTTTAATTAAAGATAACGCAACGTTATGATTAGGCATTCGTATTGCAACGGTGTCTAAACCTGCAACAGATTCTTTATGTATTGTTTCAGAACGTTTGAATATCAAGGTTAGAGGTCCAGGCCAGAAATGTTTCATTAACAGCTCTGCATTTTTTGGCACCTCTTGTACAAGCTGATAAACCTGGCAAGTATCAGCTATATGTAAAATTGGAGGATTATCCAGAGGTCTATTTTTAGTTTTAAACAAAGCTAAAACTGTAGTACTGTTCAAAGCATTCGCGCCTAAACCATAAACAGTTTCAGTTGGAAAAGCAACTAAACCACCCTCTTGAATAATTTTTGCTGCTACACGAATTTTTTCAGCCTCAGGATTTACAGAGTTAACCTCAAGGATAACTGTTTTAGAACCGCCGACCAGTTTAATAATCAACACCTCACTTCTGCTTTAACCTCTACCAGACACGATTTCTATAAATGTTTATGCTAATACAAACATTTTTGTTTCCACAACATTTTACTTAGCTATAACACAGTTAAAACACAACAAAATAGAAAAAATGATAAAACTTTAAAACAAACAATTCAGTAAAACGATAGAGATATTTATTATGACAAACAAAGAGAAAACGCCGATGCTAAAATGGCTCAAACAACACAACATTACTATGCAAGACCTCATTGACGCAGCACTTGAAATGTACGTACCACATCCAGGTATTGAAACACCCCAAAAAGCCGCCAAAATTTTAGAAGAAGAAATCATTACAGCACTTTCAGATCCAAACGTAGCAACTTTAATTACAGCAGCCTTCCACGCACAAGAAGACGCCGAAAAAGGTCTAATCCCTGGCTTAACCATAGAATATTTTATGGGCCGACCGGGATTAGTTGCAGACGAACTAATAGGGATAGCTATTTCTACATACATCGCCGGCGCAAAAGGCATGTTTGAATATGTCCGCTTCGACCAAGCAAAACCAGGCATACTCAAAAAACTTGGACCACTAACAAACGACCCCATAGGCGCATTAATCGCTGGCGCATCCTCAAACATGTACACCCGCTCAGTCAAAGATAAAAAAAGCATTTAACACTACGCATTTCAAATATTAGACCTTAATACTAATTAGAGTTTTGTTGGTAAATCGGAAGGTTCTATTAGCATACTGGCACATTATTTGCCTTTTAGGCTGTTTAAATGCTAAATTATAGCAATGCGATTTTAAATTGGCATATCCACAATGCTTAAAATATCCTTTATCATCAGACGCAACACACTCGATAGCTTTTATCAACGCAACTTGTAACTCCACCTCAAACTTAATCCACAACTTCCAAATCATCACCTCCACCTTAGACCAAACAAACCCAATCAAATTCAAATCAGAAAAATACACAAACAAAAACACAA
>JAITCR010000167.1 GCA_031282985.1 Nitrososphaerota archaeon
GGGGTATTGTGTTAAAAGGTTGGAGGGTTTTGTCTAAATGTTGGTGTGTGGGTGAATTTTTAGTTGGTTTGTGTGGTTTAGGTGATTATCAAAGGATTATGAAATAGCCGTAGATCTGGAGGAAACATGATGTGATAGCGCACTCAACCATTCTACTCAGGAGGCTGTGCTATTGAGGACAGGTTCTAACCCTCACACGACTACACTACAGTTAACGCCTATAAAAAGTCAATGTGCTATACAAGTCTGCCAAAAAAAGACTACCAGTATTATTGTTATTGTTGCTGTTGGTTTTTTGTTTTTGTTTTCGCAATTTTCTCCGGATGGGGTAATTACTTTTTCCATGTTTTCCTTATCCTTTTTGTGAGCGCGTATTTTTTTCTTTCTTTTCTTTGTCTGTACTGTTTGCTGTTTTTATACTTCAGTTCTACCTCTGCTCTTGTACCATAACGCCATATGGAATTTTTTGCTATTTGGGTGAATAATTGTTTGCTCATTTTTTCATTAGTATCATGCGTTGCCATAGCGTGATTAGAGGTGTTAACAAAAATTACTGGACAGATAACTGAGGGTAAAACCTCTATGTACTTTTTTATTTCGTGTATTGGGCAGGGGTTTAGAAAGTCCAAGTGAATAGTATCCGATCTAAAGCTATAGTCGCCGCTGTAAATAGATGGAAAAGAAGCCCCCAACAACTTACTCCAACCATCATCGTCGTTATCGATGTTGCTGTAGTGTAGATAAAAGGTTTCTATGTCTGTGGGTCTGCCATAGATTATTCGTCTTAGTGTCCTGTAGATTTTATCTATAATTCCTAAGAGGTTGCTTTTTCTTAATTGCTCATCTCTGAAAACTAGTGTTATTTCCTGTACATACGTAGTTGTTGTTTTGGTGGTGGGGTTTGTGTTTTTCTTTGTGGTTCTGTAGTATATGGCTGTTAGGTTGTTGCCGTCTGTTATGTCTTCTTTTACTTGGCTGATGGCGATTGGGTGTTTTGTGATGTAGTCAGTGTTTGTGGCTGGTTTTTTTCTTTTCTAAGGCTCCTCATTATGTTGCCTCTTGTAAAGACTTTGTCTATTGGTTTGGTTTAAGGGTTTTTGTCTATGAATTCGTGTATCTGGTTCACTATTTCCATTATTTCTTTCTCTGTTAAGGGTGGTGTGTAGGGTATTCTTAGGGTTTGCCAGCCGCGTTGTTCAAGCAGGTTATTGATTTCTTGGTCTCTTTGTTCTATGTGGGCTTTTTGATGTACTTGTATTCCGTCTAGGTATACGGCTTTTTTTAGGTTGGGCCAGCTAAAGTCGGGTAGGGTAAATTTTAGTATTATTGGTTTTTGGGTTACCATGCCATAGGTCAGGTTTGCTTTGCTTAGGGCTGTGAAAACAGAGATTTCGCCTTTGCTGACTTTTGGGTGCATGTTTTGTTTATAGTTCATAGAGTATGTGACCGGGAAATGTTTATGCGTTTGGCGGTTTTATAGGTTGTATATCCTTTTGTGTGGAAAAAAGAGGGGTTAGGAAGTGTCCAGTTGTTCAATGTTTTGACTTACACAGTTTGGACAGTAGCGAATTTTCTGTAGGCACCCCTGCGCATTTTCTACAATCCAATAGTTAGGCTCACTAAAATGATGATTACAATCTAAACAATTATGCATAAACAATTGTATTATTTTTGACACAGTCTATTCCTCTTAGGGATTTGGCATGGGGAAAAATTGAATATAAACTACATGTTAAACCAACACAACGGAAGAACGCAGAGGCAGGTTAAAGTGTAAATGAAAATTTTACTTTCACATAAACACACCTCTCCACTAATTCAAAAAGACTCCTGTTAACCTGTTTTAAATACTCACTAAACAACAACATCAAGTAGTGTAAAGTTTATGCCTAAAAACCAAGCTCAAGAACAACAAGAAGAAGTGGAAGAATTTAATCATTTAGAAAAAGATTTAGAAGCAGCAGCTGTGGAAGAAGCAGTTGAAGAAAAATCTGGGATCGTAAAGAAATACGAGTTTATAGAAGACATATCAGGTGTTGGACCTGCGACTGCTCAGAAGCTGCGTGAACTTGGGTACCGTACAGTAGAAGCACTTGCAATGGCCACTATGCGTGAAATTGAAGCTGTGGGCGTGAGTGATAAGAAAGCGTCCCAAATAATTCAAGCTGCCCGGTCAGCAATTGGTGTGTCTTTTATTCGTGCAGATCAACTCTTAAAGCAGCGCCAAAATGTTGCAAGGTTAAGCACGGGTAGTAAGGCTTTGGATAAACTTGTTGCCGGTGGCTTGGAAACGCAGTCTATAACAGAATTCTATGGTGAGTATGGCAGTGGCAAAAGCCAAGTCTGCCACCAACTATGTGTAAACGTTCAATTATCTTTAGAAAAAGGTGGCCTAAATGGTGGTGTGTTGTATATTGACACTGAAAATACTTTCCGTTTGGAACGTATTGTGCAGATGGCGAATCATTTAGGTTTAAATCCTGAAGAGGTTGTAAAAAACATTATTTATGCGGAGGCTTACACGTCGGATCATCAAATGTTTTTATTGGAAAACTCTGACGAAGTTATAAAAGCAAATAATATTAAATTGATTATTGTGGATTCGTTGATGGCGCATTTTCGCAGTGAATACATAGGTAGAGAAATGCTTGCTAGCCGTCAACAGAAATTAAACAAGCATATGCATAAACTTAACGCGTTGGCGCGGGCGTTTAATGCTGTTGCTGTTGTGACAAATCAGGTCATGGCAAAACCCGATCAATTCTTTAGTGATCCACTTGTGCCTGTGGGTGGCAACATTGTTGGTCATACCAGTCAGACAAGGATTGCTTTACGTCGAGCTTCTAAAGGTGAGGTGCGTATTGCTCGTCTTGTTTCAAGTCCATACTTGCCAGATGGAGAAGAAGTGCTTAAAGTTACAGCAAACGGTATAGAAGATATGACTGAAGAGGAAAAAGCCGCAAAAAAACGTTAACACTAAAGGCAGCCTCCGAAAACTTCTTTACTATAGTAGACTAGTTTAAGTTTTATGCTGTGTTTTATTGTTTATTATGACATATAGTGTGGATTTCAGAGAAGCCGTCCTATCTTTTAGAAAAAAGGACATGCAATAAAACAACCTGCGAAACCTTCAACATACCCAAAAAAACCTGCCACAACTGGACAAAACTGCAACAACAAACAGGCTCCCTCCAACCAAAAACCCCCACACGCAAAAGAAAAATAGACCCCAAAAACTACGACAATGCATAAAAGAACACCCAGACGCCTGCCTAAAAGAACTCGCAAAACAATTCAACGTAAAAACCTCCTCCATGCATGTTACCCTTGTCAAACTAAAAATAACACGTAAAAAAATCATTTACC
>JAITCR010000025.1 GCA_031282985.1 Nitrososphaerota archaeon
GTGTTTTTATGCAGTGCCCAGACTTTTGTAACAGTGCTTTACTTATTACCAGCCAGTTTGCGATGTCTTTTTCATTCACGTGATTTTGTTTATGGTGGATTATTTTTTCGCTAATTTCCTTGGATGTGGGATTGGGCAATACAAACACCACAATCACAACACACACCGCTAGTTATATAGTTAACTAAAAGTTGACTTGCCATAAACAGGTTTTTGTAATCTTTAAATTCTACTGTTTTCATATTTAAAAAAGAGGTCTTTTATGTTGATACAAAGTTTTGCAAAAGATATTTACTCTAAAGGTGTTAGTGCAGTTAATGAAAATGATACTTTATCTAGGTGTCTTGATTTTTTCAAAACTGAAACGCCCCAAGTGTTAGCAGTTGTAGATTCTAAAGGCAATTATGTTGGCGTAATAACTCGTAGGTGGATTTTAAGATCAAAACTTGATCCCGTAGTAACTAAAGTGAAAAGTTTAATGAAGTCAGCACCAAAAGTTTCGCCTGATTATACAATTTCAAAGATTGCAAAATTAATGATCGAAAGCGGCATAAGGCAATTGCCTGTTTTTGAGAATGAGAAGCTTTTTGGGTTTGTAACAGATGATGATGTTATTCGTGCAGCTGTAGGTCAGGAGTGGGGTAAGAATAAGGTTAGTGGTGTTATGACTCGTGCCCCCTATACTATTGATGCTAACCGATCTGTTGGTGCAGTAATGAATCTGTTTAGAGAACAAGGATTCTCGCATGTCCCTGTTATGGATGCTGGAAAAGTCGTGGGCATTATAAGTATACGTGACATTTTAGAGAGAATTTTCCAGCCAAACGAGCGTCAAACCACAGGGGATCGTACAGGTGAAAAAGTTGAAATCTTTAGCATTCCTGCAAGAAGTATCATGAGTAGCCCAATTATTGCTGTTGAAGCGGACACAAATCTTAGAGAAACAGAGAAAAAAATGCAAAAATACAACGTATCCTGCCTCGCAGCAACACTAAACGATAGACTATTGGGCATAATTACTAAACTTGACTTCTTAGAACCCATATCCCAATCAGAAACAACAACACCAACTTTAACTATACAATTCAGCGTAAAAGATACAAGAATCACTAAAGACCAACAAGCATTTATGATGGATGAATTTGACACTTTCACTCGCAAATACCAAGAAGCATTCCAAACCGGAACACTCTTTGTCTACATAAAAACTCACAGAACATCAAACTCACGTGAAACACCCTTTGTACACTGCAGACTACAATTCAGAACAGCAAAAGGCACATTTGTCAGCTCTGGAGAAAGCTGGGGAGTAGAAACAACATTTAGAACAGCCTTAGACAGAATGGACAGACGACTACTTAGAAGCAAGGAACTATCATACAACCCACGATACGCCAAAGACTACCTACGCAAAATGGGCCTACCTGACGAAGAACTCTAACATAAACACCTTTTTTAACACTTTACAATAATTGCTTCGTGAACAACAATAAAAAAATAAATTGAAACTTTTGGAATAAAACTGTTCTTTACAAAACGGCTGGTCATATAGCTCATTGATTTTTTATAGGCGTTTGTTGTGGTGTAATCATGTGAAGGTACATTGGTTAAACCGATATCAAATGACAAGCGAGCTGCTATTGTTAAACACATGCAAGAGAGTAAAGCACAAAAAGTGCGGCAAAATGGCTACTTGTCAACATACGAACAGTAGAACGCATCTGGAGCAAATGCCAAAAACAAGGCCACTACCAACCCGAACCACTAAACTGCGGACGAAAACCCAAAATCAACAAAACCACCATGAACAAAGTAATAGAAAAAATCCAAGAACAACCCGACATAACACTCCAAGAACTAATTGACGAAATCAAGTTACCAATAAACCAATCTGCACTCTGCAGACGCCTACGTAAACTGGACTTAACTTTTAAAAAAAAGACGCTCCCTCCATCCAAACAAACAAAAAACTCTAAAAGTAATAGAAGCGCGCACAGTGTATCGCAAAGCTCAACAGGAATTAAACGTGTCAAGCACTTATTGGCTTGATGAGAGTAGTGCTAAGAACCTGTCCTCAATATTTTTAAAAAAAATTATTTGGTGAAAAGAGAAAATAACGTTATATTTCATTTTTAATTGTGTTTTATGCAATGTTAATGATGCTAAATTATATGTATCATCACAATTAATGTTAAACAGGACAAACAAAACATATTTTGTAAATAAACAACATAAAAAGAAAAAATATTACAAAATAACCGTGACTAGTGAAGAATATAGGCCATTACAACATAAACAATGGCGTTATTCAGCAATTATTATTGAGGACAGGTTCTAATTGTGGTATGACTTGACTTTATGGCAGGGCGTTTTCGCATGAGCGGTGGATGATTATGCTCCTGATGTGCGGTTTGAGCGTACGTCTGTTGTGGGTGTGTTGAGTTTAAAGGGGGTTGTTGCTTCTTTGTCGTTTAGGGCGTCGTTAAATGGCTGGTTATTTGGTGAGTATGTGAGGTATTGTCTTGTGCCAGTTATGAAGAGGGAGATATTTTGATTTTGGATATTTCTTCGGTTCATAAGGTTGAGGGTGTGTTGGATTTTTTGGTTTTGTTGGGTGTGAAGATTGTGTTTTTGTTTGTGTATTCGCCTGATTTTAATCCTATAGAGTTGGTCCGGTCAAAAATCAAAACGTATTTACGCAAGGTAAAGGCTAGAACTGTTGATACTGTGAGGGCGAAAGGGGTATTTTAACGAACATATCCGCTTTTTCATCAGTTTTAAGATAAAATGAAACTTTGTCCCGCCCTTCCACGACAACCTTGGCAAGAACCTCTAAACATACCGAATCGCCGAATTCTTTAAGACGCGCCAAATTCTCAATAGCTTGGTCTATATTATCCAGCTTTTGCGCTAAATCCTGCGCGATTTTGTTTTCGCTATCCAGCTCCGACAACCGTTTTTGCAAAGTTTTCTGCTGTTTATCATATCCCGCAAAAGCCTTCTCATATTCAGGACGCTTAACCAACCCATCCAAATATATATCAATTAACTTTGACTTCTTAACGGAGACTTTATCCAGCCCCGCCATCACTTCCCGAAGCTCAGCCCCCGCGCTCGGACAGTTGTCAATCGCCTCACGCACCGCCCCTTTCAATGTTTGCACAACAACATCCTTATTTTCAATAACGCTGTTAAGCACGGCTAAGAAATTTTCCTGCAAAAACCGCTCATGAACCGATTTACAGTTACAACCCACCTTTTGCCCCTGCGCGTTAATTTTCTCTTTGCCGTACTTGACCGCCTCGGCGCATCGCCAGACCGTTTGCCGCTTGTCAGTTTTTTGGCTGTTGTGTCTGCGTTCAAACTTTGATTTACAGTTTGCGCACTCGATTTTTCCGCTAAAGGGATAACGGCTTGAATATCTGCTCTTTTCAAGCGCTGCGTTTCTTCGGCGCACAAGCTCCTTTTGTGTGCTGTCAAATATTTCCTTGCTGATAATGGGCGCGTGATTATTTTCTATGGTGATATAGTTTTCTTCGCCGTAATTGGTTTTGACTTTATGGCTTAGATAATCTGTTGTTATGTGTTTTCTTTGTTTTAGCGTTCCGCTGTATTTTTCGTTTTTTAACATGCTTAAGACGCTTGCGGCATACCAGCGCATGCCGCCGTTAGGCGCGGCTATTGCTCTGTTTTCAAGTTCTTGGCACAAAAGATGAATGCCTTTGCCCGATAAATATAGGTTATAAATTAGTCTGACTGTTTTTGCCTCGTCTTCATTAATGGCGAGTTTTCCATTTTTTAGGTAATACCCCAACACGCGCGAGCCAAAGACTACGCCCTGTTCCATGCTTCGCTTTTGTCCCCATTTGACCCG
>JAITCR010000200.1 GCA_031282985.1 Nitrososphaerota archaeon
AGGGGAGGTATTGGGTTTTCAAAATCGTCTTTTTGCATAAAATTGTTGTTGGTTTGGTCATAAACTTTTGGTTCTTTAAAAGAGAGCTACCATTTCACTTAACTTAGGACATGACCGAAACTTGTTGTACATAGTCAGAATTAGTTCAATTAACTCTTCTTTACTGAGTTTTTCTAAATCTGACCTTTGCATAGTGTGTACTCATTCTGTCACAGCACTCAAACTATGTAAACAATGTGCACATCAAAAACTCAAAAAACCGCTACGACTGAACAGTTACGAAAAATGTTTGAACTTAATGAGGTGTTTGTGGGAAAAGTTATTGTATGCTTATGTGGATTTTTTTGCCGTCAAGTTCAGATTCGTGCCATTTTGTGTTTTTTATCTCGTCTGATTTATTGTGTAAGTAGACTTTTTGTGTGCGAATTAGGCTGGCCATTTCTTCAAGGTATGGTTTTAATAATTGTATGGTTTCAGTGTCAAGTTCAGCTATGTGTGCTGCTTCAAGTATGTCTGTTGGTGTGAAGCCTATTTCTTTTCGGAGTGCTTGGACGCGGCGTGCTAAATCGCGCATGATGCCTTCGCCTAGTAGTGTTTCGTCGCGTTGGTTGCTAAGGTATACTGTTATGTCGTTTTCTTGTGTTGATACCCAGTTTTCTCCTGTTACATAGTCTGGGGCGACGGTGGTGTATTCTATGATTTTTACGTTGGCGAGGTCTTGGAGTATGGTTTCTAGTTGTTGTAGAGCGTTTAGGGTTTTTTGTGGAGCAATTATTATGGCTTTGCTTAGGGGCCAGCGGCGTTTGAGTTTGCCTTGTTGTCTGGCTGCGTATGATGTGGAGGCTGTGTTTAGCATGGTGTCGAATTCTTCTTCTATGGTGGTGTTTTGTAGTGTTTTGTTGGTGGTTGGCCATTTTTCGAGGTTTATGGTTTCGGGTAGTTGGGGTTCGAGTTGGCGGTAGATTTTTTGGTGGAGCATTTCGCTTAGGTGTGGTGTTATTGGGTTGAAGAGTAGAGTTACTGTTTTTAGTGTATGGTGGAGTAGAGTGTATATTGTTTGGCGACGTTGTAGTGTTTGGGGGTCGTCTGTCCAGAGTTCTTTGCGTATTATGGGTACGTATAGGCGGCTGAGTGTTTCTATTATAAAGTCGTCTATTGTTGCAAGGGCGGTGTTGTATTCGCTTTTTTCTAGTTTTTCTGTGTATTGTTGTATGGTGTGTTGTAGTTTTGAGAGCATCCATTTGTCGGCTGGTTGTAGCTGCAGTAGTAATAATTCATTGTTTTTAGTTGTCTCATCTGTATTGTTGTTGTTTGTTGTTGGTTTGTATTTGTCAAATTGGGCGTTTTGTATGAAGAAGCGGCTTAGGTGGTATAGGGTGGATAGAACTTGGTAGCTGCGGCGGTTGAGTTCTTGCATGTCAAAGTTCATAAAGTCTATGGGGCTGCATTTGCGCATTAGGTAGTAGCGGCAGAGGTCTGCGCTGTTGGTTTCTAATAGTTTTATTGTTTCTATGGTGTTTCCTATGCTTTTGCTCATTTTTCGGCCTTTTGCGTCTTGTGTTAGTCCTTGAAATAGGAATGCTTTGTATGGTGCTTGTGCTTTGCCGGTGCGTATAACGTGTTCTAGCAGTAAAGAATTTGCCCAGCCTCGTGTTTGGTCTATGCCTTCTGTTAAAAATGTTGTTGGTACAAATTTTTCTATTTCATAATCGGTGAATCTGGCATAGGGGGCTGCGCCGCTGTTATGCCAGGTGTCTAAAACAAAGTCTTCTCTTTTCATAACGCCGCTGCATTTGCTGCATTTAATTGTAACGCGATCAACCCATGGTTTATGGAGTTCAAAATCTTCTGGTATAGTTTCTTGAGCTAAATCGATTAGCTCTTTTTTGTTTGCCACAAGGTGTTTATTGCCACATGTTTGACATGCCCATATGGGTAAAGGGGTGCCCCAGATGCGTTCTCGACTGATACACCAAGATTTTCCTTCGCTAAGAAAACTCAAAAAACGGTTTTTAGGTTCATCATAAAAATAGTTAACCGTTTGGAAGGCTTCTAAGACTTTATCTTTGATTTTATCCGTGCGTAAAAAGTATTCTTTACGCGCTAGCCAGACAATTTTGTGACGACTTCGCCAACAGTGAGGATATTCATGTTTAGTCTTCTTTAATGCAACAACAGCATTACGACTGCGCATTTCCTCCACAACAGGCATATCAGCATCTCGTGCAAACACACCTGCAAACACACCTGCATCTTTAGTAAATTTGGCATCATCATCATAAGGTGCATAAATAGGTACCCCTCGACGAGTTGCAGCCCAAAAGTCCTCCTCACCATTACCTGGAGAAAGATGCACAACCCCTGTTGCGGTATCTACATCAACAAAGTCCTCACATATAACTTTGTGAACAAGAGGATGCTTAACTTCATTTTCAGCCTGTTGAGGTATTATATCCTTTAAAGGATACTCATAAGCAACACCTTCAAAAAGTTGACCTGCAACAGTTTCAAGAACCTGATAATTGTTAATTTCCAACTCTACCATAACAGATTCAACACGTTGCTTAACCATTATCCAAACTTCAGAGTTAACTTGAACTTTAACATACTCTGCTTTTGGCTGCACAGCAAGCATAGTATCTGTAATTATCGTGAAAGGCATGGTGGTCCAGACAAGAAAATACTCGTTTTCCGTACCAGACCTTTTGAATTTAAAATAAAAAGAGGGATCCTCTACTTCTCTATAACTACCCTCATAACCCACCTCAGCACTGCTAAGACTAGTTTGGCATCCTGGACAATAAGCAACAACATAATGGCCTTCTTCAAGCAAACCTTGAGTCCAAGCCTGTTTAAGAATTTGCCACTCACGCTCTATATATTCATCTTTATAAGTCCAATACGCTTTCTCCTGATTAATCGCTACACCGAGCAAACTATCTGCTGTAAGCCACATGTCATGATAACGCATAATTGCTTTTTTACATTCAGCAATAAAACGCTCCATACCCACACGTTCCAGCATCTCTCGCTTATTACGAACCTCTAAAAGTTTCTCCACTTCTAACTCTACAGGCAAACCCTGACAGTCCCAACCTGCCCAAAAAGGCATGTAGTAACCTTCCATGGTTTTCCATCTGTAACGAATATCCTTCATAATACGCCCACGAGCATGCCCAATATGCGGAATGCCATTAAGCGTAGGAGGGCCTTCAACATAACCTAAATTACCCTTAATTGCAGACGAATCACGCAACGCCTCCAGCTTTTCACGAATACAATTTTTAACCCAAAATTCACGAACTTGCTTTTCTATCTCAAGCGGAGTATAATTAGTAGATAAACCCTGATTAGAATCAGTTTGCTCAATTGAAGACGACGATGTCACTTTAATATCCCGTACCGCAAATTACACAAAAGAACCCTATAAAACGTTTTTGGAGGCTCTCCCGTTTCCCCTTTTTTCAAGTATCGAAAATACAAACATAGGAAGGTTAAATTTGTGGATTTAAAGAACTTGAGTGAAAACTACGTTTTCAATTATCCCCTTAAAAATCAGATAAACAAAATTGCAGTTATAGCAGAATAGTTTAAGAATTGGAGTAGTTGAAATGATTGTACACAGCTCCTTCCAAAGTTTCAGTTAGGCATCAAATCAGGTAAAGCACGTTTTCATATTTGCCCACCGATTCTCAATTCTGTTAAAATCAGGTGAATATGCAGGCAAAAACAACAAAAACACACCAACCCTCTCCATAATAACTGACAACTTTTTCTTGCAATGAAAAATAGCATTATCCAAAATAATTGTTACACAAACGGGCACACAAGGCAAAAACGTGTTTTCAAACCAACCTCAAAAAACACCCATTAGTCGAATGCTCATAACAAAAGGACGCCATCACTAAACCACCCAACAAGCCCCTATGGCATTTAATCGGTGAAATTTACGCCCCCGCTTAACATCCTCAACACGTCCACATCTTGTCGCACGACCATATTCGCGAATCAAATCCTTTTTTGTTCCACATTCATCAATATATGCTCGTTTATGCTCTGGAATTAAAGATAAGGCATCTAGAAAGCCTGGCGATCTTTTTCCGATTTTTCATTGTTAACGCATTTATATAATTGAGCTGCCCTTCTTTTTGAAGGGCAGCGACCTTCAAAATCACCATCAAAAACATTATGCTGCTTACACAGAATTGGGAGCAGTTCAAAGTTGTGAATCCGAACCTCTCACAGTACAGAATTGATGAAGTTGAAAAGATGCTTCACTGTAGAAGATCCAAAATACGGTTTTTTGACCTACATTTGCTCTGAATGTAGTGCTACTAAGACTGTTCTTTTGGCGTGTAAGAGTCGAATTTGCCCTCAATGTGGTAAAAAACATGCTGATCAATGGGCCGACGAATTAGTTGACAGGCTCTATGCGGTGCCTCATCGGCATATGGTGTTTACTATGCCTGA
>JAITCR010000058.1 GCA_031282985.1 Nitrososphaerota archaeon
ATGGTTTTTCTTGCCAACCGCTTCACCCAAGTACGTAACGACAAATGCTTACGCTCAATCTTTTGCGTATTTCTCTTACCAACTATGACCTTGTCAACTCCAAGAATCTTTTCATACACATAATCACCGCCTGCATAAACCTTAGAAACACTAAACGATTTTAACAACAAAAGCATCTCCTCCAAAACACAATGCTCACGTGCCCAAACGTATACGCCAAAACCTCACCAGAACAATGATCTATTACATGCCAAAGCCAACACTGATACCCTTTATCATGAACATAAAACCCCATCTCATCCATCTCCCCTCTTCGACACAAACAAGTTCAACAACGATTTCTGAGCATCTTTACGAGACTTAATGTATGTTAGATTTACCTGTTGATTCAGTTTTCTTTTTTTTAACGTATCAATAATAACATCTGTGCTTATGTGGAGTACGCGTGAGATGTCGCGGACTCTTGAACCATTTATGGCCATTTCGAGAATACGAAACTTTACACCAGGCTCGCAAGCATGGTATTTGTAGTCAAGTTGAAACACTGAGCGGGAACATTCCTCATTACGGCAAGTATACCTTTGTGCCCATTAGTTTGCTTGCCGAATTTCACAATTTTTGCACTTCCACAACGCGGACACTTTACAGACACTAACGCCATACACACTCACTACCAACCCACCCCACCACACAATATTTCAACATACCGTTCAACTAATATCGAACCCCACCTAAAATAGGCAAGTATTTGTAACTAAACAACAATTAACTCTAGCGGTTAATTGAATTAACTTTTAACCCTTAAACTTGGTACAGTTGGAAAAATTAGATGGCTGTAAAAGAGAAGACTCAGTTCATCGTTTTCGATGTTGAAGGCGTTCTAATTCCTAAAAACATGTTTTTTTTCCAAGTGGGCAGAGCGCTTGGTTTTTTTGCTTTAATGCAAATTCTGTTATGTAGGTTACTTTATGAAGCGGGCATTTACTCGCTTGCTAATTCACTTAAACGTATTTTTGGAAAAATGAGAGGCCAGAAAATAGAAAACCTACAGAACATTTTTGATAAAATTCCAGCTACGCCAATGTTACAGAGCCTTTTTAGGCAAATAAAAGAAAAAAATTACCGCATAGCCCTGATTAGTTCAAGTTTACCTACAATTATAGTTAAACGTTTCGCAGACCGTTTAGGAGCTGATTACGCATACGGTATTGACGATTGTGTTAACACTGCAGGAGAAATAACTGGAAAAGTTGGCGGCGAGGTTATTAAAGTTAACGGCAGAATGAAAATTCTACAAAAAATATTAACAAAGGAAGGTTTAACTTTACATGACTGCACAGTAGTCGCTAAAGACCAAAATACCCTTTGCCTTTTCACCACAGCAGTTAAAAAAGTCGGCTACAACCCTAATTTTATCATTCGTATAAAGTCAGACTATGTTGTAATGGGAAAACTCGAAAGTATTCTACCAATCATAGGCGGTGAGAGGGTTAAGCGGTCCTTTCCATCGGTTAATGATTTTGTTCGAGAAAACATTCATGCTGCAGGCATCGTTATGCCTATAATGGCACATATAATTGGCGTTCTCCCCGTGGCAATTTTTATCGGTGTGTTATCAATTGTTTATTTTACATCTGAGTTTGCACGTTTATGTGGCAAAAATTTGCCTCTTATATCTACGGTAACACGTCATGCCGCTTCACCATCAGAGCTTTACGGTTTTGCTGCGGCACCTCTATTTTACGCATTAGGAATTCTATTTACCCTGCTAGTTTTCCCATATCCGGTGAATGCCGCGGCAATTGCCATATTTACATTAGGGGATAGTGCAGCTTCAGTATTTGGAGGTTTACTTGGTATAAGATTGCCATTCAATAAAGGTAAAACTTTGGAAGGTACCCTTTCAGGTTTTATTTTTGCTTTTTTAGCAAGCAGCTTATTCATTGCACCATGGATAGCAGCAATTGGTGCCGTAATTGCCATGTTTGTTGAATACTTACCTGTGCCAGTAAATGATAACATTTTAATCCCTATAGTAACCGCTACAGCATTAACGCTACTAATCTAACTCTGCAAGTGATAGTGTTTATTTTTTGGTTCTATAATAGACTTCTTGCAAAACTTATAAATCTGGGTTTTTGTTTTCTTTGTTATGTGTGAGTTTGTTGTGAAGTATGAAAATATACAAAATTATTCGGATGAACAGTTTCGTCGAATTACCGGCGTAAAAAGGTCAACTTTTGAAAAAATGCTAACGATCCTTCGTTCAGCTAAATATGGGCCTCGTCTAAAGATGGCCCAAAACCAAAACTATGCCTTGAAGATATGTTATTGACTACTTTAGAATACATACGAGAGTATCGCACTTATGTCTATGTAGCAGTAAGTTATGGAGTGTGTGAAAGCAGTATCTATCGGTCATAAAATGGGTGGAAAACACTTGATAAGAGATGGAGCATCTTTTTCTACCGAGACGAAAAGCGTTACTGAAAAGTGATATGGGCTATGGAGTAGTGTTGATTGATGCTATAGAGTTGCCAATGAGCCGGTCTAAAAAGAGCAAAGACCCTGCTACAGTGGCAAAAAGAAAAAGAGACACGCCATAAAGACGCAAATGGTTGTGAATAAGGCTGATGCTGATCATTTGTATCTTGTTTGTTAATGGTCGTCGGCACGGTTTTAGGCTGTTTAAGGTGTCAAAGCTAAAGTTTGATTCTATAATCCGGGTTGTTGTGGATGCTGGATATGTGGGTATTGCAAAGTTTCATGCTAATTCTGTAATTTTGGTTAAGTGTGGTGAGAAAAGATTGTTAACTGAAGCGGTTAAAGTGTTTAATC
>JAITCR010000133.1 GCA_031282985.1 Nitrososphaerota archaeon
GCATTTTTTCAAAAGTTGACCTTTTTACGCCGGTAATTCGACGAAACTGTTCATCCGGATAATTTTGCATATTTTCATACTTCACAACAAACTCACACATAACAAAGAAAACAAAAACCTAGATTTACAAGTTTTACAAGAAGTCTATTTACGTAGTTTTGTTTATGGTGGACTATTTTTTTCTCTAATTTCCTTGGATGTGGGATTGGGCAATACAAACACCACAACTGCAATGCACATCGCTAATTATATAGTTAACTAAAAGTTATACTACTATAAAACCTCTGATTCACCGCTAAAACAATAATAAAAACTAAGGTTTAATTTCATTTATTGTTTGATTGCTGTTTGTAATGAGTTTGGTGCTACTTTGTATTTTACACTGTTTCCTGTTCCTGTTCGCATAAGTAAGCCTTTTTTTGTCATTCTCGCTAAGTATGTCGATGCAGTGCTTAAACTGATAGGTTCCTTAAATTCCTGCTCATAAACTAATTGTACATCTTTAGATACAAACCAGATTAATGAGAAACTTTTTTGAATAATCTTTTGGACTTTTTCAAAACGAGAAAGTTCAGTTGGTAAAACATTGTTTGAACTGGTTAGCGTTTGGCTCTCATTTGGTATGCCACCTAGCAATATCATAACATCGTGTAATTGTAGAACTTTATCACGGGGTATTTGTCCCTCAGCTGTGAGAGTATATCGAACACCATTTTTATCGAATACCTCCACACGCATTTTAGGTACTGGCATCATCTGTTACCTATTGTTTGTTCACAACTCTATAACTTCACAACTTATAGCTGTTATGGTGAATATATATGCTGTAAAAAAACTCAAAATATGCCCTAAATTTATTTTTAGTCAAAATTATCATTGTTAACGCGTTTACAAGTTTCACACAAAAACAAAACACAGAAAAAAAACCATTCTTCAGTTAATTTATATTTTCCAATAGAAGCAAAGGGGTGTGTTATTCACAAAAAATAAGCACAAACAACTTTTTTTAATAAAAATAAAGCCTAAACTAAAAAGTTTACACTACAGTTTCACACATACTTCACAGTTATGTGAAGAGTTAAATGCAGATTTTCATAATTTAAAAACAGTTTAATATTATGTAAAATACATTTGAAAAAGAAAAATATAAAGTATGGAAAAACTTTGAGATTTTACGGTTTTTTGACAAATTATAGGCACACCCCTTTGTTTCCGCTCGAGAGGGTGTTGTCATACCTTGATTTTTAGAAGAAAAAATTATTTGTTTTTTTATTTATTTTTTTAGATAATAAAGGTTAATATATTTAGATTCAATTTAACACCCAGAGTATATAGATAATATTAATAAAAATAGAAAAATTAAATTTAAAACAAAATTTTTGTCCAGTGGAAATTTTGGGGTGTGTCTTTTTGTATGTTAATTATTTCCTATCTAATTACATCATGTTTTGTAGAAATATTGTGTATTAAGACCATTTTTTTGTACCTTATACTTTATTTGCTCCAATAGAAGTAACGGTGTATCCTTTGAAGAATTGAGGCTGACAAATGGGAAACATAAACGTACTTGATGATGTATTTGATAGCTTTGTCAACAGAATAAATATATTTAAAGACAGGGAAGTGCTCAGACATGATTACATACCTGACCGATTACCACATCGAGAAGATCAAATACGTCTGTTAGGTGAAAGAGTTGCTCCAGTTCTCAAAGATGCTAGGTGTTCAAATATTTTTATTTACGGAAAAACTGGGACTGGAAAAACTGCTGTTACAAAATATGTTTTAAGCCATTTAGAAGCCAAGGCAAAACAATATGGTGCCCAAGTGAAATTCTGTTACATAAACTGTCGTATGACTGGTTCTGAATATCGTGTTTTTGCAAGTTTAAGTCAAAGTGTGGGAATATCTATACCTTTTACTGGTTTATCTGTGGAAGAAGTTTTCACTCGATTTCGTGTTAGTCTTGATACCTCACGAATTCTTTTCATAATTGTGCTTGACGAAGTCGATGCTTTAATTAAAGAGAAAGGTGATGCTTTCATGTATGAGTTAACCCGAATCAATGAAACTCTTACAAAAAGTAAAGTTTCTATTATTGGGATTTCTAATGATTTACGTCTTAAAGAGTTCCTTGACCCAAGAGTTTTTAGCTCACTAAGTGAAGAAGAACTAGTTTTCCGTCCGTATGATGCGAGTGAATTGAGAAATATTTTACTAGAACGTTCAAAGCTTTCTTTTCAAGAAGATGTTTTGACTGATTCCGCTTTAAGTATTTGTTCAGCTCTTGCAGCTGCAGAACATGGTGATGCGCGTCGTGCGTTAGATTTGTTGCGTGTCGCAGGAGAAGTTGCTGAGCGGCAAGAAGCGAAGTGTATCACTGAAGATCATGTTCATCAAGCTGAGAAGCATATCGAACATAATCGTGTTGTTGAGGCTCTCAATAATTTGACCTTACATTCCAAATTGGTGTTGTTAAGTGTTTACCATCTTAACAAGTCAAGTGCAACTACTGGTGAAATTTATGACATTTATAATGAACTTTGTGGTGAATTTGGAGCTGGTCTTCTATCTCAGCGCCGTTTAGGTAGTTTAGTTAATGAGTTAGATTCTATGGGTCTTGTTAATGCTAAGGTTGTGAGTATGGGGCGTTATGGGCGAACTAAGAAGATTCGACTTGAAATTTCTAGATCTTTAATTCGTGATGTGTTTGGTGCTGATATAAGATTCAATCATATAATGGATTATAAACCTCATACTCCACAAAAAAATATTCTTGTTAGGCGTTAATTTTCTGTTTTGAAATCTAGTATTGTTATTTCCATGGTCATCAAGTTTATTACTGGTACTTTTCCTGGTGTTGGTACTAAGCCTAATTTTTCCATGTATTCTGTTTGTTCTTGCCAACCACCAGAATTAACAATTATAACACCTTTGTATTTACTGTAACCTAAAACGTGGACATGGCCAGCATGCAAAATGTCTGGTATTTTGTCAATAACTAAATAGTCGCGGTTTTCTGGAGCAAGCATGGTCTTTCCACCGTATACTGGAGCTAAATGTCGCCCCTGTAAAAGTAGTCTCATTGATTTTTCTGGATGGTCGTAACTCATTTCTGGAATTGTGGCTATAATATCATCTAAGCTTCTGCCGTGATCCATAAGTATGTCGACACCATGGATGCTTAATAAGCATGGGCTTCCGACTGAGTGAATGTTAGTTTTGTCATTTATTGCGGTTAGGTAGTCTGGTGGAATAGCAGGCTGTGGAAGAGCTTTTCTTGAGGCATCATGGTTTCCAGGTGCTAAAATTATTTCGATGTATTTGGGAATTTTTTCTAAATATTTTATGGCATGATTATATTGTTTGTGGACATCACGAATTGTTAATTCACGTTGTTGTTCAGGGTAAATTCCTACGCCGTCTACAATATCTCCTGCTACCAGAAGATATTTTACGCGGCTAGCAATTTCTTTCATTTCTGATGTTCCATATTTCCCTTTAAACCAGAGGATGAATTTTTTGAATGCTTCTTTGTTAAATTTTGTGCTGCCTACATGAATATCTGATGTGAGCACGGCGTAAACTGATTCTTGTGCTCTTTGTTGAATTTTGCGTTCGACATCAGGAAATATTATGTCTTCTGCAAGAAACAGGTTGGTTCTAGTTTTTGTCACTGCGAGGCAGATAATTTGATCTGGCAGAATTTGTAGTGCTTTCTTTTTTACTTCGTCTGGTGCATTATTTGGAACTAGTACAGTTGCACTGCTGTTGAGGTCTTCTACAGCGAGTATTGTTTGTTGCTTGGCATCTCTTTTCTCAGTTAGCATACCAATTATTTTTAGTTTAGTTTTAGGTTGCGATTTTAAGGCTTCTCGGATTGGTGTTGCTGTTCGAGCATCTATTCTTTGACGTAGAATTTTTTCTATGCGTTTATAGCGGTCTTGGAAAAGTGTGGTATATTCTTCCAGAGTTCCATTTGAGGTAAGTTTGCCTGTTGCGTCTTCAAGTATTTTTAGTTCAGAAGGAATGTGTTTTGCGTAGGGATAAAATGTGTTCTCGTTAATAATGACTGGTGATTTAAGTGGTTGTTTTGTTGTGTTTTCTTGGGTTTTTCCATTTTGGACGGCTTGTGCTGCTTGGTGTGTTTGTGTTAATTGTTTGACCATGTTTTCTAAGAAAAGTTTTTCTATAAAGAAGGTTTTCTCTTTTAGATTTTTCATTTCATGTATTGCCATATTTATAATTGTAAGTGGATCAGTTTCTTTACTGCATTGGAGTAGGTAGTTAAAAGCTTCAGTGCTAATTTGGTAACCTGCAGTGATTGTTGCCTCAATGGCTTTTTGTAATCTTTCACTTTCGTTCATATTTGTGATTGCTCGCTCTATAACTCACTTTGATAATAATTGTTGTGTCTTTGTTTTTATGGTGTTGACGTATTTACTGTTATTGTTTTAATGTTTAAAATTTAGAGCCTGTTGGCATTAAATTTATTAGAGTTGTGCAGTTAGTGTATAGCTATGGTGTTTTCAAAAGAGTCTTTCATTAAAATTGAAAAATATTTATCTGTACAGAGTAAAAGCAATCATAGATAACACTACAACGGACACAAAATATGTGGTGCTCTAAGAGTAAAGATATATGGCATAAAATGATGCCCACAAATAATCCCTATATAGCATTATGAAATTACATTAGACGTTAGTTTTTATTAGTGTTTTAAGGGTAAATCAGCGATTTTATTAACGTGTAGACGTTTTATTTGGATTTTAAGGGATTTATGTGCTAAATTACGCTATATTGTCTAAACATCCGGAGCATTTTAAGAACTTAACAGGCCTAACCATAGAAGAATTTACGAGAGTGTTTATATTGGAATGATGGTGTAGTGTTTATGAGATTGGATTGTGGGTTGTCCAAAGTGTAAAAGTGAACATTCAGTAAAAAATGGTCATCATCATGGTAAACAGCGCTACA
>JAITCR010000202.1 GCA_031282985.1 Nitrososphaerota archaeon
CTAATACCTTGGTGACTAAAAAATGCGGAATTTAGGATGTTGCAAAAAACCATTAATTACGCGTTTTTTTGCAATTAGAACTTAAATTATAGAATTTAAAAAAATTGCCAATGATGTAGTGCTCAACATCCCCGGGAATTTAGGATGTTAATTGAGAGTTAAGTTTTTGTGTTTACATTACGTCTTTCTGTTGAGTTAATGTTCCTCTGTCTGTATTTATGGTGTTGAAAAATGATTTGTGTAATTATGAGTTATGTTCTGGTCCAGTGCTCGGCGAGGGCGATTAGGGCTTCTTCAAATAGGTAGTTTTTTGGTATTACATCAACTTTTATGTTGAGTTCTTCTAGGGCTTGTGCGGTGGTTGAGCCAATGGCTACGGTGGTTATTTTTTCTAGGAATAGTTTTTGTAGTTGTTCTATTGGTGTTTTTTCTGTGAGCATTTTGAAAATGTTTTTTGCGCTAAGTCCACTGCCGAAGAGTACGGCGTCGATTTGTCCGTTTGTTAGATCTTTGTGGAATTTGTTTTTCAGGTCTTCGTCTATTGGTAGACATGACTCGTAGACATGAATTTCTTGTACGTTTGCTCCCATGGCGGTAAGTTGATTTTTTAATGTTGGGGCGGCACTTGTTGTTCTTGGAATTCTGATGACTTTTCCTTTTACGTCTTTGACTTTTAAAACTTCTAGAAGACCTTCTGAGCTGTATTTTTCAGGAACTAAATCCACTCGCACATTGTATGCTTGGAGTTCTTGGGCTGTTCGTGGCCCTACCCCTATAACAAATGATTGTGCAAGTCCACGGCGTAGTGCGTCAGTTTGGTTTATGCTTTGGGCAACTTCAAAGAGGTTTTTTACTCCGTTGGTGCTCATTAAAATTACATAGTCTACAGTGCCTGTTTGTAGTTCAGCTATAAAATGTGTTACTTGTTGGGGGTTGTTTAGGGGTTTTATTTCTATAGCTGGCATATAGTATGGTATGCCGCATTTAGCTTGAATGAGTTTTCCCGCTTCCTCGGCTTGACCTGCAGGGCGTGTTAAGGCAATAACTTTGCCTTTTAAGAGAGGGGTTGTTTGAACCATGCTAATTTTCTTCCTAATTCTGCTACTTCTCCTATGAGGATAACTGAAGGAGGCTTCAAATTATTCTCTTTAGATTTATCAATAATTGTCCCTAACGTTGCAATTACTGTGCGTTGCTGTGGAAGGGTTCCTGATTCAACTATAGCAACAGGCCGATTTAGGCTAATTCCGCCCTTTAACAGGTTGTCTACAATGCCTTCTAATGATTCTACGCCCATTAAAATAACCATGGTGTCAACAGCGTTGGCAATTTTTATCCAGTCAACAGATTTTTCTGCGTCACCTGCACGATGACCCGTAATTATGGCAACTGAAGCAGCGTATTCTCTATGAGTTAAAGGTATGCCCGCATACATTGGTGCTGCCACACTACTGCTAATACCTGGAATAACCTCAAATGATATGCCTTCTGATACTAAAGCTTCAATTTCCTCGCCCCCTCTACCAAAAATAAACGGGTCACCCCCCTTCAAACGCACAACAACACTCGCCTTTTTTGCTTTTTGAACAATTAAACCAGTAATTTGATCCTGAGGCACCTCATGCAAACCCGTACGCTTACCAACAAAAATCCTCTCAGCCCCAATAGGCGCCATATTTAACACTTCCTCGCTAACACCCAATCTGTCATAGATAAGAACATCTGCAGCCTTAATGGTCTCTACTGCTTTCACAGTTAACAATTTAGGGTCACCTGGACCCGCACCGACAAGATAAACTTTACCATACACCATACTTTTCACGCCACTCTCTTTCAATATCTTCTGCACCCTGCACTATTAGCTCTTCGCCCACCTTATAGCCTAATTTTTCAGCTTGAGAAAGAGCACCTTTAGCAGAGGCACAAATCTTTTTTCGCTCATTAAGCGAATAAATTGAACCATAAACCGTCAAAGTATCATCTACTACTCGCCCAACAGCACCAATGGGTACACGACAACCACCTGCAAGCTTTAAAACTAAACTACGCTCAGCAGTAATCTCCGCACGAGTAACCCTATCCTCTACAGACTGCAAAATCTCCATCAAACCCGTGTTGCCCTCTTTAACCACTATAGCAATTGCTCCTTGTCCCGCTGCAGATGGAAACTGATCCAACGATAAGCGTTGAGTCATTTGAATTGTTATATTCATCCGTTCAAGCCCAGCTTCTGCAATTACAACACCTGCTAATTCACCCTTTTCCACTTTACCAATTCTTGTATCTACATTTCCCCGTATCGGTTCAACCTCTAAATCAGGACGAACATATTTAATCTCAGCTAAACGCCTCAAACTACCCGTGCCAACAATAGCTCCTTTAGGCAAATCTTCAAGTTTAACACCCTTAGAAATAAAAACATCACAAGGGGAGTCACGTTTAGGAACCGCCGCAAGAACTGTACCTGTCTGCTGCTTCACAATAGGCACATCTTTTAAGCTATGAATTGCAAAATCAATCTCGCCAGAAGCAACTTCTTGATCAATTTCCCTCTCAAAAATACCTTTAGCATCAATACTAAAAAGCGGTTTACCATGCTCCCTATCACCTTCAGTCTTAATTACCTTAAGCTTAAAGTCCACCTCAGGATGTTTCTGCCGAATTTGCCCAAGCGTACGACTCGTCTGCGCTAAAGCAAGCTTACTACCCCTTGTACCTACAACATAAATCATACAAACCTCTCCCTTGACACTACCGCTAAAGCCTTATCAAAAGATTCAATAGTGCATTTTATATCCTCAGATAAATGCGCTGTCGAAGTAAAGCATGACTCAAATTGCGACGGAGGAATAAACACCCCTTGCTTAAGCAACTCATGGAAATAAGCATTGAACATTTTCACGTTCGACAACTTCGCGCCAGCATAATCAACAACTGCCTTATCAGTGAAGAAAACCTGATACAACGAGGCTATATTGTATACCTGTACAGACAACTTGTAATTCTTAGATAAATCCAACAACGCCCCACTGAGTTCACGCGCAGCTTTTTCCAACTGCGGATAAATCTCGTTTTTCCTCTGCTCCAAAATATTAAGCACTGCATAACCTGCAACTGCAGAAACAGGATTACCACTAAAAGTCCCCGCCTGATAAACCCCACCAATAGGCGAAACATGCCTCATAATCTCCACTTTACCCCCAAAAGCCGCTACCGGAAAGCCTCCTCCAAGTACCTTACCAAGAGTTACCATGTCAGGTTTAACATTAAAGTATTCTTGAGCACCACCCAACGCAAGACGAAAACCTGTTATAATCTCATCAAAAATAAGCACAACACCATATTGACGGGTTAATTTACGCAGGATAGCTAAGTAATCAGATTTTGGTAATATTAAACCGACATTTGCAAGAACAGGCTCAACAATTACTGCCGCTACATCATTACCTTCACGTTTCAACACTTCTTCTACCGCTACAACGTCATTGTAGGGTAAAACAATCGTGTTTTTCGTTGTATCTTCTGGAATGCCAAGTGAATTTGGTGTACCAAATGTTACAGCGCCTGAACCCGCTTTAACAAGCACATTATCATGTGAACCATGAAAACAGCCTTCAAATTTAATAATTTTCTTGCGACCAGTATATCCTCTTGCTGCTCGTATGGCATGCATTGTAGCTTCGGTTCCTGTGTTAACAAGCCGCATCATTTCCATACATGGTGATACTTTCTGAATTAACTCTGCAAATTTTACTTCCTGCTCAGTTGGGGCACCGTAAAGTGTGCCTTTTGTAAATTGCACTTTGACTTTTTCCATGACTTCTGGGTAAGCATGACCAAATAATATGGCTCCGTAAGCATTACAGTAGTCAATGTAGACTTTGCCGTCAACATCAAACAGTTTAGAACCCTCAGCGCGTTCCACAAAAAAAGGATATGGGTCAAATGCGCGAACAGGACTATTTACGCCTCCGGGTAAAATTTTTTTCGCCCTCTCAAAGAGTATTTGAGAGCTAATTCTGTTTTTTTCCAAGTTACTTCAACCAGTTTTTTACATCTTTAGCATGATACGTGATAATCAAGTCAGCACCTGCACGTTTAATACCTGTCAAAATTTCCTGCACAACACTTTTTTCATCAATCCAACCATTTAAAGCAGCTGCTTTAACCATTGAATACTCGCCGCTTACATTGTAAGCAACTATAGGCACATCAAAACTGGCTTTTGCAAGACTTATAATGTCCAAGTATGCCAATGCAGGCTTGACCATTATCATGTCAGCACCCTCATTTATGTCAAGTTCAATTTCACGTAACGCTTCATGAACACTACCCTGGCTCATCTGGTAGCTTCTTCTGTTACCAAACTTTGGTGTGGACTCTGCCGCTTCACGAAATGGCCCATAAAATGCTGAAGCATATTTAGCAGAGTAAGCTAAAATTGGTGTCTGTTCAAAACCTGCTTCATCCAAAAATTCGCGTATTGCAAAAATTTGTCCATCCATCATTGCTGAAGGAGCAACTATATCAACACCTGACTCAACTTGACTAACAGCTGTTTTACCTAACAATTCCAGAGTCTCATCATTTTGAACTTCCCCCTCTTTGTTAATTACACCACAATGGCCATGATTTGTATACTCACATAAACAGACATCACCAATTATGACAAGTTTCTCTTTAAACTCATCTTTAAGCTTCCTTGCAGCTTTCTGTACAACACCATTTTTCGTGTAAGCCCCTGAACCTGTTTCATTTTTTTCTGCAGGAATACCAAATAAAAGCACACTTTTCACGCCCTGCTCAAGCGCAGCCTTTCCTTCACCTATAACCTGATCAAGTGGATAACGGAAATAACCCTGCATCGTTACAATGGGAACAGGCTCTGTTATGGTTTCATCAACAAAAATAGGATAAATTAAACTGCTTGGTTGAATTTGAACCTGACTTAACATTGCTCGCAATGATTCAGTTCTGCGAAGTCTTCTCATACGTACAGTTGGAAAACTCATTTACTTAACCTCTTTATTTTGTACAAATTTGAGGGCTAACTCTTTAGCCACACAAATGTTACCTTCCCTTAATGCTTGTTTAATGTCAACGTTATTAAGTATCTCATTTAAAAACCTACTACGCAACCGCTGATCAGATATGCTACTCTTAAGCAACTCACGCAAATACGCCTGCAACTCAATTCCTAACAAATCCTCCAACGTAACAAACTCTTCAATTCTCTGCCGCAGCTCCCTAGCCATCGCCGGACTCTTACCACCTGTAGACACCGCAATTCTAACATCCCCAACACGTGCAACAGCTGGAAAAATAAAATCACTCAAAGAAGGATCAGTCACACAATATACTATACAACCCGCATCTTTTGCTGCCTTCACAAGTTGACTATTTAACTCTGAATTATCTGTAACCGCTAATAATATGTCTGGTCTGGGGTTTAACTGGTCAATAAACTTTTTCACATCAACAATTTGAGTCTGTTTTAATAGTATTTTTCCTTGTTCTGCAATAGTTTTTATGCCTCCAGAAAATTCACTGCTAAAAACAGTTATTTCTGCAGTACTGTCCATAAAATTTTGAATTTTACGATACCCCTCAAGCCCTCCACCTATGGCAACAACCGTTTTTCCATCTACTTTAAAATCTATAAACAATCCGCTTCTGCCCTCTTAGGGATGCTTCCGGGATAATTAATTAAAAGTTTTTTGAATTTCTCAACAAACGCTACATAATCTATCATGTTTTGATTGGGTGTTTTTGCCAGTTTAACAAGCTGCTCAAGATTTATGTAACGTTCAGCAGCATCTATAGCCTGCATTCCAAACTCTTCATAACATATCTCTATTTCTGGAATCATCCCACGTTTTTCAATCTTCATACTAGGCACAACACCTATGAGTTGAACACCCACATTTTCAAGTGCCTGCTTTATAACTTGATTATCTTCTTCAGTGAGATAACTTGTACTCATTTTATTAAGAATCACACCTGTCGGGTTAACCCCTAACATTTTTAACATGTTAACATAATTTAAAACATTAACTAAACCGCCTTCAATGCCTTCTTTATCACAGGTAACAACCACAACAATAGATACTCCCAAAGAAGCTGCTACCTCTAAAGTTGAAGCTGGACGAGTTATTTTACTATTTAACAATCCTGTAAAGGCACTCATAGCACCTTCAACAAACAGAAAATCATGCACCCCACAAGCCTGTTCAATAGCTTCCTTAACTGGAGTCCAACCACTTTCACTAATTTTAATCGAAGAATAACTCTTAATCGGCTCCTTAACTAAGTAAAGCGCCGGTACAGAATCACGTATATCCCCACCAAGCTTAATCAACCCCACATTATACCCCCTCTTCTTCAACGCACCCGCCATACCTGTAACAAGAAACGTCTTACCAGAACCACTACCTAATGCAGTAACCAACACCATCACAGGCGTCTTTTTAGCTACAACTGCTGGGCGAACGTTAGTGTTAATCCCTATCTCCCCTTTTATATCTGAAACCAATTTAGCGTTAACTTTTCGAATTTCCTGCAATTCCAATTGATTAACATCAAGCGCCTTCATTATACCCTCTACAATTATAGGATTCTGATCAAGTAATGCATGCACAAAGACACCTACAACATTACCCTCTCTATTAGCAACACCAGAAACCAAATCCTGAGGCGCTCTACGATAATTCGCATGCTGAATATGAGAAACAAGCACCTCCTTAGCATTATTACCCTGCAAAGTTACCTTACCATACGTATGACAATGAAAACCCGAAACTTCCCCTCCAACAACATCACTAATGAAACTTTTGTCAACAATTTGAGCATTAATCTGATCAGTACAAACAAGCGGCTGCACCTCAGCATCAATTAAACCTAAACCTTCCCTCACAATTGGAACAGTAGACAACCGCCCAACATCAGTCCGACTTGCAAACACCTGAAAACCCGAACAAATACCCAAAAGAAACTTTCCCGACTCAGCCATCTTTAATATTTCACGTGAAACAACAGGGTTAACACTTTGAGACTCAACCAAACTGCCGCCTGGAATAATCATCATGTCTAAAACATCACTAGCGGGTTTTCCATCTACAAGCCCATCTTTACATACCAAATCAGTTGGCAAATTTCCGAAATCTTCAAAGCACGGTAAAGCGCCGGGAAGATACGCTAAACCTATTCTTCGTCGAATTGGCACAAAAAGCTCTCCAGCGTTAATTTACGGAAGGCTTATATTTAAAGTCGCATGGTTTATCCATCCATGCATTCCTCTACGAAAATAGACCACGTAGTCAATGTACGCATCACTCATAAAACCGCTCGCGTTCCCCTAATGGAAGCGGTAGTGTTCAAAGACAAAGCACAAGCATTAGCTGAACTACACGCTATGGAAAACGTTGCGGAATGCATAATTCTCCAAACCTGCAACCGCATTGAATTGTACCTTGTAAGCGAAGAAGGCGAAAAAACACTCAAAACCGCTAAACAATACTTAGCTAATCGTGCCTCACTCCATTCTGAAGAAGCCTTTGCAGCAATAGAAACAACACTTGATTATGATGCATATAAACATCTGATGAAAATAACTACCGGTTTAGAATCAATGGTTATTGGTGAAGAACAGATTCTTAACCAAGTTTGGGATGCCTACTTAGAGGCTGAAAAAGCTAAGACCACTGGTTCAATTCTTAAACATTTGTTTAACCGCGCAATGACTGTTGGTCGACGGATTAGAGACGTTACTGGTATTAGCAAAGGTGCAGTTTCAGTTGGTTCAGCAGCAGTAGAACTAGCAGCAACCTTACTGGACAATTTGGGAGATAAAAAAATTCTTGTTATGGGTGCTGGTGAGATTGGTACATTAGTAGCTAAAGCTTTAGCTAGGCGCTGTTTAAGTCCTATTTTCTTTGCTAATCGTACATATTCTCGTGCGATGTCTTTAGCTGAGGGTTTAGCGGGAAAAGCTGTAAATTTTGATCAATTTCCAGAAATTCTTGTAGATGCGGATGTAGTTATCTGTGCTACGTCTGCACCACATATTTTGTTATCTAAAAATCTTGTTTCTAATAGTATGCGTCAACGTGTGAATCACAATGATTTGATTATTATTGACATTTCTAATCCTCGTAATGTTGAAAAAACTGTTGAAGAACTCTCTAAAGTGAAGCTTTACACTATTGATGATTTGCAACTTATTGCAGAGAAAAACTTGGCTGGCCGTCAGAAATGTGTAGAAACAGCCTGTCATATGATTGATGATGAATTAGTCATACTAAATGATGACCTAAAAAAACTCTCTGTACGATTAATTATTTCATCACTTCTATCTAATGCAGAACAGATAAGACAAGTAGAATTAGCTAAAGCAATTAACCTGTTGGGCGATGTTGACGATAAAAAATGTAAAGTTATTGATGATTTAACAAGTATTCTTCTTAAACAAACGTTTTTACCAGTCATTGAGAACCTACGTATAGCCGCTATTAATGATGATAAAGAATTAATCGATGTTGCAATAAAATTGTTTGATAAAGTGGGAAAAAATGGTGTTGACCTAAAAAATGTCTGATAACATTGGTTTGATTCTGATCGGTCATGGCAGTAAATTACCTCATAATCGAGAAAACCTAGAAAAAATAGCTGAAGTACTACGTAGTCGCGGTAAATTCCAAGTAGTTGACATTGCTTTTATGGTACGTGACGCTCCGACTGTTAATGAAGCAGTTGATTTGATTGTAGAAAAAGGGGTATCAAAAATTGTGTTAATTCCCGCTTTTCTTGCTGCCGGTGTTCACACTACAAAAGACATTCCGGGACTTATTGGCGTAAAGGAGAGGGAACCTCAACTAAAAACTAGAGGTGTTGAGTTGGTGTATGGTGAACCAATAGGTAGTGATGAACGTATTGCTGATATTTTGGAAGAAAAAGCATTTAAAGCGTTAGGTCAAGAAATAAAAAAAGACAGCGAAATCTTGGATGCTTACTCTGTTTCTGCATCAGGTAAAATAGTTAATAAAAGCATGATGCTCATACGTCAAGCAATTGGTGATGATTTAGCAAAACTTCCAAAAGACAAAGTTCCCATAGTTGAACGCGTTGTTCACACCACTGCAGACCCTGAATTTGCCAAGCTTTTAGCAATCAGTAATGACGCAGTCAAAGCAGGTGTAAACGCTATAAAAGCAGGCGCAAAAATTGTAACTGACGTTAAAATGGTAAAAGCAGGCATAAATGACGCCCGATTAAAAAAGTTTGGCAGTAAAATTTGTACGTATATGAATGATGAGCGTGCTATGGGTCTTGCTAAAGAGGGAGGTTTAACTCGTTCAGCTGCTGCTATGCGTTTAGCTGTAAAAGATGGTTTAGATGGTGCAATTATCCTTATCGGTAATGCTCCAACTGCAGTGTTTGAATTAGTTGATCAAATTAAAGCAGGTAAAGTTAAACCTGCTTTAATTGTTGCTGTTCCAGTTGGTTTTGTAGGTGCAGCAGAGTCAAAAGAGGTTGTTGAAAAGCTATCAACAATTCCTTATGTGATAACTAGAGGACGCAGAGGTGGCAGTACAGTTGCTGTTGCTATTTTTAATGCGTTGCTTACTCTTGCTGAAGGTAAACTTTACGGTTGAAGGTGACCAAGATGGCGAGGTTTCTTAAATATGGTATAACAACGGGTGCAACTGCTGCTGCGGCAGCTAAAGCGGCAGTGATAGCTGTTTTTAGTGGGCCTGTGGCTTGTGTAGTTATTCCTACGCCTATTGGTTTGCGTTTTGAGGTTGCTGTGAAGTGTAGTAGGAAGCTTTCTGAAAATGCTGCTGAGGCAGTTGTTGTAAAGGATGCTGGGCAAGATATAGATGCTACTGATAAGATGGAGATTATAGCATCTGTTAAAATTGTTGATGATGGGAAAATTGTTGTTAGTAGTGGTGTTGGTGTTGGTGTGGTTACTAAGCCTGGTTTGCAGGTTCCTATTGGCGAGGGTGCGATTAATCCTGTTCCTAAGATGATGATAATTGATGCTGTAAAAGAGGTTCTTCCGGAAGGTAAGGGTGTAGAAATAGTTATCAGTGCACCAGATGGGGCAAATATTGCTAAAAAAACAACAAATGCCAAGTTGGGTGTTAAAGGCGGTGTTTCTATTCTTGGGACAACTGGTGTTGTGAAACCTTTATCTCTTGAAGCCTGTCGGCGTTCGTTAGTGCCTCAAATTGATGTTGCTCTTGCTCGTGGTTATAAACGGTTGGTTTTTGTTCCGGGTAATATAGGTGAAAAGATTGCAAAAGAAGTTTTCAATGTTCCTGAAGATGCTATTGTTCAAACAGGCGATTTTGTTGGTTACATGGTAGATAAAGCTGTTGAAAAAAATGTTAAAGAGATCATATTTATTGGTCATTCAGGTAAAATAGTTAAATTGGCAGCGAATATTTTCAACACTCATCATAAAGTTGGTGATGCACGTAATGAGGTTATTGCGTCGTATGCAGGTGCTGTTGGGGTGTCAACTCAGGTTGTTAATCAGTTGTTGGTTGCTAATACGTCTGATGAGGCTTCAAAAATTTTGCAGCCGACTGGGTTTTTGGAGAAAACTTATGATAGAATTGCTGTTCGTGTTAATCAGCGTATAAGTGATAGGGTAGATAATAAACTGAAAATAAGTATAGTTATTGTTGCTATGGATGGCAAAGTTTTGGGTATGGATAAAAATGCTAGGGAGGGTGCACCATGGTTAAACTTAACATAGTAGGCGTTGGACCTGGTAGTGCCGATTACGTTCCTCCCATTGTGCATAGAATAGTTTTAGGTGCCCACATAGTAATAGGTGCCCAACGTAGTCTTGACTTGTTTAGGGGTAATGTTTCTGGTGAGACTCATGTGTTAACTGCTAAGAACATAGATGGCCTGTTAAGCTATGCAGTTGAGTCGAGTAAAAAAGGCAGAAGTGTGGTTATTTTGTCAACTGGTGATCCAGGTTTTTCAGGGTTACTAAAGTCAGTTTTAAACACTAAATTGATAACCTCTGCTGAAATTAATGTTGTTCCCGGTGTAAGTGCCATTCAAGCCTGTGCAGCTAGGCTTGGATTATGTTGGGATGAAGCTTGTTTATTTACTTTTCACCAAGGTAATGTATCTGATGATAGAAAAATTGAGTTACTTGCTTGTTTGAAGGCCGGTAGAGATGTGATACTTTTTCCGGATGCAAATTTTTTTTTACCAAAAGAAATTGCTGCTTATCTTATTAACTCGGGGTTTGACCAAAACATGCTAGTATTCATATGTGAAAATTTGACTTTGGATAATGAGCGAATTGTTAAGAGTAGCTTGAAAGATGTTCTAACAGTTGATTTTAACGCTTTATGTGTAATGGTTATTAAAGCAAAACGTGAGGCTGTATAATAAATGGCAAATATTTGGAATTACAAAACTCCCGGCGTACCTGACGAATGTTTTTTTGTGGATGAAAATGTGCCAGGTCCAACTAAGGAGGAAGTGCGTGTTTTAACAATTTCCAAAAGCCGTCTAAATGAGGGCGATGTTGTTATTGATGTTGGCTGTGGTACGGGTGGTTTAACTGTTGAAGCTGCCATACAAGTTGGTATACATGGAAAGGTTTATGCTCTTGATGCTGATGTTGCTGCTGTGAATTTAACTCAGCGTAATGTTGAAAAGTTTGGTATTAAAGATACTGTCGTTGTAAAGTTAGGTAAAGCTCCTGAAGGGTTGGCAGATTTTCCTGTTGCAGATGCTGTGTTAGTGGGGGGGACTGCAAATTTGCGTGAGATTCTCCGTGTTGTTCAAAATAAGCTCAAACAGAATGGCAGAGTTGTTGTTAATGCAATTCTTTTAGAAACAGCAACAACAGCGGTTGATGAACTTAGAAATTTAGGTTTTAGAAATATTGATGTTACCAATGTTTCAGTATCGAAAGGAAGACAAGTTGAAAGTGGAACTATGATGTTAGCCAGAAATCCTATTTCAATTGTTTCAGCGTTAAAAAGTTTAGGTGGAATGTAACTTGGTAGGTAAATTTATAGGCGTAGGTGTAGGTCCAGGTGATCCTGAATTAATTACCCTAAAAGCAGCAAAGGTACTGCAGACAGCTGATATAATTTGTATCCCAAAAACTAATGTTGACAAACCCAGTCTTGCAGTGACAATGATACAACAGGTTCTTGCGGAACGTACAGTTAAGCCTGAAATGCTTGAACTAATTTTTCCCATGACTAAAGATGATATTAGTAATCAAGAGCTTTGGGATAAAAACGCAAACATTATAGCCCAAAAAGTAAGCAATGGCAAAACCGTCGTTTTCATCACTATTGGAGATCCCATGTTTTATAGCACATTTATCTACCTATATCAAAGTCTGCGAAATGGGCATTCAGATATAGCGCTTGAAATTATTCCCGGTATTAGTGCTTTTAACGCATGTGCAACAAGTGCAAGGATTCCTTTAGCAGAAAAAGATGAACTTATAACAGTTATCCCTTCTGATCTTGATGAAAAATTAGTTGAGGAAGTAGCTAAGCATTCTGAAAATTTGGTTTTTATAAAATGTGCTTATCGTTTAAAAGAGTTAATTCCCGTTTTGAAACGATCAGGTTTTAAAGAAAACAATACCATAGCTCTTGTCCGTCGTTGTAGTATGCCAAATGAAACTGTAACTGTCGGCAAACTTTGTGATGCATTAAACTGGGATATTAGGGAGGATTACTTTACAATAGCTATTGTAAAGAAAAACAGTTTCATAGATAACAGTAAAGGGGATGTATAATGAATAAAATTGTAATTATTGGAGCAGGTTCAGGTGACCCTGAATTAATTACTTTGAAAGGTAAGCGTTACCTTGAACAAGCAGATATTGTTGTTTACACTGGTTCCCTTTTGAATCCAGAATATCTAAACTATGCCAAGCCAACAGCAAAACTTTATGACAGCGCAAAAATGGGGTTACCTGAAATGCTGAAAGTCATGGTTGAAGGCATCAAAGCAGAAAAAAACGTGGTGCGTCTACATGATGGTGACCCAAGTTTTTATGGTGCAATTCAAGAATTAATGGATGGACTTGACAAGGAAGGCGTTGGTTATTTCCGTATTCCTGGTGTAAGCTGTTTGTTGGGTGGTGCAGCTGCGTTAAATAGAGAATTAACTTTGCCGAACATTTCTCAGACAGTTATAATTACTCGTCCTGAGGGCAGAACGCCTGTGCCTGAGGCTGAGAGTATCAGTAATTTGGCTCAGCATCAGGCAACTATGGTTATTTTCCTTGGTACTCCTCATATTACCAAAGTTATGGTTGAGCTACAAAAAGGTGGTTATCCAAGTGACACTCCTGTTTCTGTTGTGTATAAAGCCACTTGGCCTGAGCAGAAAATTGTTACAGGTACTATTGTTGATATTGTGGAGAAAGTGAAGGTTGAAGGAATTACTGAGACTGCTTTGATTTTTGTTGGTAAAGTAATGAATCCAAAGGCGTATGACCTGTCAAAATTGTATGATCCAACATTTACTACGGGGTTTCGTAAGGGTGCCGAGTTTTAATGTTTTCTAAAGGTGTAGCTGTTGTTGCTATAACACGGCAGGGTGTAGAGACAGCTCTAAACATTAAGCGCGTTCTTGATGTTGAGGGTTTAAAAATTTCTGTTTTTGCTCCTAAAAAATATATCCAACTTGGGGTCTGTGAGTTAGATGGGAAATTTGGGGATTTTATAAAGGAAAACTATGGTAAATTAGATGCTATAGTTGCGGTTATGGCGACGGGTATAATTATTCGTGCTGTTGCACCGTTTGTTGAAAGTAAGCTTTCTGATCCTGCGGTAATAGGTGTGGATGTGACGGGGCGTTTTGTTATAAGTTTATTGTCTGGGCATTATGGTGGAGCTAATGATTTAGCTAAATTAATAGCTAAGGGTATAGGGGCGGCTCCTGTTATTACAACGGCGTCTGATTCTTTGGGGAAGCAGGGTGTTGATGAGCTTGCTAAGGTTTTGCATTTAACTATTGTGAATCCTAAAAGTTTAGTGCCTGTTAATGCGGCTGTCGTTAATGATGAGTGTGTTGTGTTAGTTTTAGTGGGGGATGTAAAAATTCCTGTTGAAGGGATTAATGGTTTTGAAATTAAACGTGCAAACAGTAATGTGGAGGCGGTGAAACTTGTTAGCAGTTATGACGCAGGTGCTATTGTAACTAGGGAATCATTAAAAAATGGTGTTTCTGTTAAGCCTTTTACTGTTCTTAGGGCAAGGCGTATTGTTGTAGGGTTAGGTTGTCGTAAAGATTCTTCTTGTGAGCATTTGGTTGAAGCTGTTCATGCAGCTTTGAAAACCGCTGGCTTGTCCGCTGGGCGAATTGACCAGTTTGTAAGTGTGGATATTAAACGTGACTCTGCTGCAATGCTTAACACTGCTAAATTGTTTGATATACCCCTTGAATTTTTAAGTGTCGAAACATTACGTAATTTAAGTCACCCAGATTTATCACCAGACTCAAAACTGGTTCAAGAAAAAATTGGTGTCGGAGGAGTTTGCGAACGAGCAGCATTAATAATAGCGGGAAAAAATTCAAAATTGATACTCAAAAAAACCAAACTAAACGGAACAACTGTGGCAATAGCCGAGGGCAAATAAGCGTAGTTGGTATAGGCCCTGGCATCCTTGACCATATGACTCAAAAAGTGCGTACTGTACTTGAAGAGGCTGATGTGGTAGTTGGTTATGGAACATACATAAAACTGGTTCAAGACATTGTTTGTAAAGATGCTGAAATTATTTCCGGAACAATGGGTAAAGAAGTGGAAAGAGCTAAAATTGCCGTTATGAGAGCTAACGAAAACAACAAAGTTGTCATGGTTAGCAGTGGAGACCCAGGTGTTTACGGCATGGCAGGCATTGTATTAGAAGTTGCTGCGCAAGAAAAAACAACGGTTCCTATTGAAATTCTTCCCGGTATAACGGCTGCCTCAGCTGCTTCAGCTATTCTTGGTGCGCCATTAATTAGCGATTTTGCAGTAATCAGCCTAAGTGACCTTCTAACGCCCTTGGAAAAAATAGAAAAGAGAATAGAATTAGCTTCTCAAGCAGACGTGTCTATTGTGTTATACAACCCTCAAAGTCAAGGCAGAATTGAACCCCTAACAAAAGCATACGAAATTATGATGAAGCATATAAAACCTGATACGCTAGTTGGTATTGTTAGGCAAGCAGGCAGGGAAGGTCAAACAGCAAAAATTACAATACTACAAAATTTGTTAAACGAAGAAATCGACATGGTAACAACAATAGTAATCGGTAACTCTGCAACTAAACTTGTTAATGGAAAAATGGTTACAGCCAGAGGATACGACCTCACAACTTAAGATCAACCAATTATTACATTAGCAATAGTTTACTTTTTTACTTTTTAGAGTGCACATGGTATTTTGTACGTGAACTATACCTAAAATTCTATACAGTAACATTTTATAGGGCGTAGAAATGTTAATACAAAATAGTTGATGTTAAAATCATTGGATGATTGATGTTATGGCAAAGAAAATAGTACTGCTGGTAATACCGCTTGTTATTGTAGCGTTACTTGTTGGAAGTATGTTTATTGGCGTGTTTCCGTTGAATGCGCCGCCATCGTCAAGTAATCCGCCGCCAAATACTTCACCGACAGATGTTGTTTCACCTGATGGTGTCACGCTACAAGTTGTTTTCTTAGATGTGGGGCAAGCAGATTGTGTGCTCTTAAAAACAGATAATTATGCTATGTTGATAGATGCTGGAAATGTGGGTCAAGATAAGCTGGTTCTCAATTATTTGATTGACTATGGTGTAACTACTTTGGATTATCTTGTGGCTACCCATCCACATGCGGATCATATTGGATCTATGGCATCTGTTGTCAAGGCAATGGATCGCATAGGTATGGTAATGATGCCTGATAAAAGCCATACAATAAAAGCCTTTGAAAATTTAATTAATGCAATAGAAGAGAAGGACATACCTGTAAATATACCACATCCTGGGGATGTTTTCACATTGGGTAACGCAAATGTGCAGGTTATTGCGCCAAACAGTGCAGTATATAATGATCTTAACGATTACTCTATTGTTTTACGTGTAGAGTTTGGTAACACTGTTTTCTTGTTTACAGGTGATGCGGACACAAAATCTGAAAATGAACAGTTGACAAATGGGTTAACTCTTAAAGCAGATGTACTTAAAGTAGGTCATCATGGGTCACGAACAAGTAGCATACAGAAATACTTGAACGCTGTTGCACCAAGTTATGCCGTGATAAGCTGTGGAGCAGATAACACCTATGGACATCCACACAAAGAAGCTATGACCCGACTGACAGGAACGGGAGCGGCAATTTATAGAACAGACGAACACGGTACAATAATTTTTGTGACAGATGGGGAAACAATAACTGTAACTGTTACCCATGGATTCGGATCTATACCCCTTCTTGGTACAGGATCATCCGAATTAGCATACATAGGTAATAAAAATAGTAAGGTATTTCATTTGCAGTCTTGTTCTTTTTTACCTCAAGAGCAGAATAGGGTATACTTTAACTCGCGGCAAGAAGCGATAGATGCTGGTTATACTCCTTGCAATACGTGTAAGCCATGATAATTGTTGACAGGATCGAAAATGGATTAGCCGTATGCGAAATTGATGGCAAAATGGCAGACATACCACTGTTAAAAATTAGCAATAACGTCCGTGAAGGAGATGTCCTAACAGGTAATGAAGACTGTTCCTTCTACACTATTGATATTGCAAAAACAGAACAGCGAAGAGCTTACATAACTGAGCGTTTTGAACGTTTAAAGGCAAGACATAAGAAATAAAACAATTTGCCAACAATACCGTCCATTACGTCTTTTGGTATTTTTCATTATTAATTTTTGCTGTTATTGATGACTTGTTAAAGTTTTTATGATAAAGGTTAAAAGTGTAAAGTTGACTTACTCAACATCTAAGCTTGGATACGTGTTTGATATGACTAAGTCCTCTGTTATTTCTGGGTTCTACAAACTTTCCCCTAAAGAGCGACTTGCAATTGTAAAAGACTTTGCAGGTTTAACTGATGACGAAGCCCGTCTTATTGGACAAACTTGTGCATTACCTATTGATGTGGCTGATCACATGATTGAAAACGTGGTTGGTGTTTTCCCTGAACCCTTAGGTATTGGTGCAAATTTCTTAATCAATGGTGTTGAATATCTTATTCCAATGGCAACTGAAGAGCCTAGCGTTATTGCAGCTGCTAGTTATGCTGCGAAAATGATTCGTGAAGGTGGAGGTTTTCACACTAGCAGCACTACGCCAGTGATGATTGGTCAAATTCAAGTTGTTAAACTGAAAAACGCAAAAGAAGCTAAAGACAAAGTTTTAGCTGCTAAAGTGGACATTTTAAAGAAAGCTAATGATCAAGACCCTGTTCTTAATCAATATGGTGGAGGCGCAAAAGACCTTGACGCAAGAATAATAGACACCACCCTAGGGTCAATGCTTATTGTTGAATTATATGTAGACTGTCGAGATGCCATGGGTGCTAACGCAGTTAACACAATGGCAGAAGCTTGTGCCCCTTTGGTTGAACAAATTACGGGTGGGCAGGTTTATCTAAGAATTCTTACGAATCTCGCAACTAAACGTCTTGTGCGAGCAATATGCACTATTCCTAAAGGAGCCGTTGGAGGTGAAGTAGTTGTTGAAGGTATTGTTTATGCGTCCGCTTTTGCAGCTGCAGATCCTTATCGTGCTGCGACACATAACAAAGGTGCTCTTAACGGTATAATTGCCGCTGTCCTAGCTACTGGTAATGATCATCGTGCAATTGAAGCTGGTGCTCATGCATATGCAGCTTTAAATGGGCAATACACGTCTTTTTCCAAATGGGTAAAGAATGCTAACGGTGACTTAGAGGGTTCAATAGAGTTGCCTATGGCTGTAGGTTTAATTGGTGGAGCAGTAAGAACACATCCTATTGCAAAAATTTGCATGAAAATATTAAATGTAAAGTCTGCTACTGAATTTGGTGAAGTCTTAGCTGCTGTTGGTTTAGCTCAAAACCTTGCTGCACTACGCGCGCTTTCTAGTGAAGGCATTCAACGCGGTCACATGTCATTGCATGCAAGAAATGTTGCAATTGCTGCTGGCGCACCAACTGAACTTGTGGAAACAATTGCTGAACGCATGACTAAAGAAAAAGCTGTTAATGTAAACCATGCTAAAGACATACTTGAAGAATTAACAAAAAAACCTTAACTTCTTTTTTGAGGTGTTTTTTTGAAAATTTTACTTGACGAAATGTTTGCCGGTTTAAAAGAACATTTCGAAGCATTAGGATATAGCGTAGTTACTGCCCAAGAAGTCGGCCTAAAAAGCGTTAAAGACCGCGAAATAGTAGAATACGCAAAAACACATGGCTTACTACTAATTACCCAAGACGCTAAACCTGCAGAAATTGCGGAATTAACCGGCGTAAAATGTATACTAGTTTCAAACGCGATGCTCGCCAAAGTTGTAAACGAAAAAATCCAACAATATTTCCCTTAACCCAAAAAATAAATTAGAACTACTGTAAACATTTCTAAACAAATCTCATAAAGTGAACTTTCATTGAAGTACGATGAAAAAACCGGTTTTATCCTGCTAACCTTTACTTTTTACCCCGCTAATTTTCAACCCAAGGCAGCTGGAAAAAACACCGATGTACTTCTGAAGCAATAACCCCGCCAAACAAAATGTGAGT
>JAITCR010000029.1 GCA_031282985.1 Nitrososphaerota archaeon
TGGTTAATATGTTGTTAATGGTGAACATGTTTTTTTGTTGATTGTATGTTTTTGGCAGAATTTCTATCTTAACCTGTAGTTATTCATCATAAAAAACTAAATTACGCCTAAGATCTAATGAATAGTATTTTATTAATTGACTTATCAGCTAGTTTGTAAGAGTAAACCTTAATCTGTGAAACTACCATAATTATAACATGAAACCTCAACAGCCAAACCCAAATCACAAACGGATGCAACGCGAGAAAAAACCATTAGTTACATGGTAGGTATCTACTGCAAAAATCATCACGGAACCTCTAATGATGAACTATGCTCTAAATGTCAACAAATCAAAAAATATGCCTTACTACGATTGGATAAATGCCCCTTTCAAGATAAAAAAAGCACTTGCGCAAAATGTACAATACAGTGTTACAAACCTGATATGAAACAACAAATACACATAATCATGCGATACTCAGGTACACGTTTACTGTTACACCACCCCAGAATAGCATTACACCACCTATGGGACAAACACCGAAAAGCCCCAATTCTTGACAAAGGCTACTCCATCTTACTTTGATATGTGTTTCCCGTGCTCTTAGTATAGACTGACCAGAAAATCCTATCTACAAAAGTATCAAATAGTCCCTATTGTGGAATTGAAGTGTGTTTACGTCAAGACTGATAGGTTGATGGATGGTTCAAAAGAAAAATTGGATAATGTTTTTAGGTGCTTTTCTCTTTGCTAAAGTCAGTAGTAAATTACACTTGGATTGATATTCATGCAACCTATGCCTAAAGATTACAAATTCGCCGAGATCGAGCAGAAGTGGCAGATTAAATGGGAAGAGATGAACATTTATCACTATGATTGGAACGACCCAACCCGTGAGCCTTTTAGCATTGATACGCCTCCCCCATATCCCTCGGGTGAACTTCACATGGGTAACGTCCTGAATTGGACATATTTTGATATTGTAGCTAGATTCAAACGTATGCAAGGTTATAATGTGCTTTTTCCACAAGGTTGGGACTGCCACGGTTTAGGCATAGAAATTCAAGTTGAAAAAGCTAATAATATCCGCAAACGCGATATACCACCAGACCAGTTCCGCAACATGTGTATGGCACTCGTTGAAAAATACATTGCCATGATGAAAGAGGGTATACTCAAACTTGGTAGCAGTATAGACTGGACCACTGAATACCGTACAATGGATTCGAATTATTGGCGTTGCACTCAACTTAGTTTCATCAAACTTTATCAAAAAGGTTACATGTATCAAGGTACCCACCCCGTTAACTGGTGCCCCCGTGACGAAACTGCTATTGCAGATGCAGAAGTTGACCATATCAAAAAAGATGGTACTCTCCACTACATCAAATTTCCTCTGACAAACCCAAATGAGCATCTCTTAATTGCTACCTCACGCCCTGAGTTCATTCCTGCATGTGTAGCTGTCAAAGTTAACCCAAAAGACGAGCGTTACTGCAAATATGTTGGCAAAAGAATCACGGTACCTTTCACAAATAGAGAAGTCCCTGTTATTGCTGATGAAGCTGTTGACATGACTTTTGGTACGGGAGCTGTCCAAATTTGTACTTATGGCGATAAGGATGATGTTAAGACTGTTATAAAATACAAACTTCCTGTAATTCGTCTTATCAATGAAAACGGTAGAATAACTGAAGCAGGTGGTAAATACGCCAGTTTATATTTGAATCAGGCACGTGCTGCTATAGTTGCTGATTTAACTGAGGTTGGTCTGCTTGAGAAAACTGAGAAAATTCAGCAAGATGTTGGTGTTTGTGACCGTTGTAAAACTACTGTTGAAATTCTTGAACGTAAACAATGGTTTATGAAAACCATGGATTTGTCAGAAGAAGTTGAAAAGAACGCAAATGAGATTTCTTGGTACCCTGGTTATATGAAAAACCGTCTAATTGATTGGACAAAAAGTCTCGATTGGGATTGGGTTATTAGCCGTCAAAGATTGTTTGCTACGCCAATTCCAGTTTGGTACTGTAAGGCTTGTGGCGAAATTATCGTTGCAAAGCCTGAGTGGGTACCAATTGACCCCAAACTGGAAGGTCCACGTATAGATGTTTGCCAGAAATGTGGTGGCAAAAATTTCAATGGTGAGCAGGACGTTATGGACACTTGGATGGATAGTTCAATTACATGTGCTGTCCACGCTGGATGGCCTGACCGCTCGGACTGGAAACGCTTATTCCCTGCAAGTATGCATCCCTCTGGAACAGATATTATACGCACATGGGCATATTACCTTATGGTTCGTCATCTTGCACTATTTAACGAACGCCCATTTAACAGTATTCTTATCAATGGCATGGTTCTTGGCGCTGACGGTAGAAAAATGAGTAAATCCCTCAAAAACTATGCAGCTGCGCCTGAAACACTTGCCAAAAATGGTGCTGATGCAGTAAGACAATGGGCTGCAGGGGGCGGCGCTACGGGATCAGATATTCCTTATCGTGTACAAGATGTTGAATATGGTAAACGTTTCTTAAACAAACTGTGGAATGCCTCTGGTCTTGCAAATAAACTACTTGAAGACTACGCACTTCAGTCTGCTGGCAATGTAGAGTTACAACTGCTTGATAAATGGCTAATTAGTAAAACTGAAAATTTGACTAAAAAAGTCACGGAATCATTTGAAAAATGCCAATTTAACATCGCTGTCGAAGACATACGTAACTTTACTTGGCATGTCTTTTGTGATTACTACTTAGAAGCTGTTAAAGACCGTCTGTATCGTTCTGAAGTTCATGGAAAAATAAGCCGCACAGCCGCACAATATACATTATACACAGTTCTCTACCGTTTACTGCAGTTATTTGCACCAGTTGCCCCCCACATGACAGAAGAAATTTATCAGTACATGTATCTCGATACCAAATGCTACAATAGCATACAGGTTTCAGAGTGGCCAAAATTCAATCTCGCCCTCGTAAGTGCGGACATAGAGAAGCAGGGAGACCTAATTATAGCTGTTATAGGTGAAATTCGCAATGATAAAGCACAGAAAAAGTTGCCTCTAAACGCACCCATAAAAAATGTAACAATATATGCCGAAAATACAGAAACTGCCCAAATTATACAGAAAGGTGCAACAGACATTACGTCTACTTTAAAAATTGAAAACTTTAAAGTCTTACCTGCCAAATCCGTTCAGGGTAGGCAAGTCCCTTTAACTGAAATATATATCCAAACAGAATATTAAACTTAAGTCAGGTGAAAAAAATTTGGCTAAACCTAAACGTGTTGGCTTAATAGGCGCAGGAGCAATAGGTACGGTTCTTGCTGAAGCAATTCAACGCAGCCTCATAACATGTGACGAGCTGGTCATCTACGATGTAGACCTGCAACGCGCCCAAAACCTAAAAAATAAACTGCACTTTCCAACAAAAATAGTTGACAACATAGATGCATTAATTGCTCAAAAACCCAAGGTAATAGTAGAAGCAGCTTCACAGCAAGCAATCACTGAATACTTTAACAAACTCTTAGCCACAGACATAGACATTATAGTTATGAGCACCGGTGCACTGCTTAAACTTGGCACTGGTAGCTCACGAGTACACTTTCCCTCAGGCGCAATAGGCGGTTTAGATGCGCTTTCCAGCGCAGTGTTTGCGGGCATAAATGAGATAACCCTAAGTACACATAAACCTCCAAAAGCCCTAGGCAAAGACAACACAGAAAAACTCATCATATACGAAGGTTACGCCGCAGAGGCAGCTCAACGGTTCCCCAGAGAAATGAATGTAGCCGCAACCTTAGCATTAACAGTTAAACCTGCAAAAGTTAAAGTACAAGTTGTCTCTGACCCAAAAGTCAAACGAAATACCCATGAAATTAACATAAGATGGCACTACGGAGAAATGCACTTGCAATTTGCAAACGACCCTCACCCAGACAATCCACACACTAGCGCGTTAGCGGCATGGTCAGCAATAAGTTTACTCAAAACTTTGCTTGAAGCGTAACTGGCTAATTTTCGCTCGAAACTATATGATGGTTTGCTTATTTTCTTTGGAAGAAATTGTTAACAGCATCGCTTAAAGCTTCACATGCGAACCATCGCTCTTCCAATGAATTGTCCTCATCCATTTCTTTAGTACACTTTTGAAAAACTTTAAGCTCTTCAAGCAAGGGGGTGCATTTTTTTTCATATTCTTCTCTAAGTTGTTTTTGTTTCTCTTTGAAATCCAATACGGTTACTTCAAGCTCTTGTTGCTTATCACTGTGATGTTGCATAGTCAAGTTTTCTCTTTGTTCTCTTTCCTTCTTGGTTATGCCTCTGAAAAAACCTGTTTTCATTTTGACTATTTGATATTGCTCTTTTTTTAGAGCTTCCAACTCTTTGTTCAGTCTCTTTACTGCGGTAATTTTTTGGCTTTTAAGTACAAGTGTTTTGGTTAAGTATTCTTTTTTTATTTGTTGAAGACGATTTTTAGCGTTTGATACGTCGTTTATTTGTACTTCAAGACTGGTTTCTTGCTGTCGACGATTCTCAAGTTGCAGTTTGACTGCTGCAACTGCTTGATTTCGTTCTTTCGTAAACTGTTCATCAACATTCACCTTTGGCTGAGTTTCAAACTCGTTTAAAACTGCTTCTACGTTTAATAACCAGCGATCAAAATGTTCACTAAATGGTGACGAACCGAATTTTTGGTTGCCTAAAGTATGTAACCGTTTGAGGGTTATTTCAAAAATTTGTTGTTGTGAGGATACAGTTTTTTCTTCCCAATTTTGTTTGGTATCATGTATGTTTGAGCGTTTGTTGGTTTGTTTCTTTTTTTGAAAAGTTTTTTTATATTCTCGACTTATTTTTTTGGATGATTGTGTTCGAGGACGGTATCCCATACTAAAATATATGGCTTTATAGTATTTAATTATGCCCAAAATACAAAGTACGCTCTGTGATGACGCGTTTTCTATTTAGGTCCTTTAGTAATATGAATATTTGTACCGTCATCTTTAACTTCAAATTATACCCATTATTAGTAGGGATGTTTATGAAAAAGACAAAAATTATCGCTACAATTGGTCCAGCGAGTTGTACCAAGGATATAATTAAAAAAATGGTACATGCGGGAATGAATGGTGCAAGAATTAACACTGCCTATGGAGATACTGCTCAATACCAAAACGTAATTGAAACAGTGCGGAAAGTCGCTGATATTCCAATAATTATAGACTTAAAAGGTCCAGAAATTCGGCTTAAAACATCTCAAAAACGAATCCTGCAAAAAGGCGAAATAATAGAAGTTGGTTTTAACGGTGAAGAAGTGAGTTTCAATCACAACTTCTATGATACTGTAGGCGTAGGCGATGTTATTCTTATTGATAATGGAAAAATTCGGACAATTATTACTGAAAAGACTGATGAAAAACTACGTTTACTTGTTATAATTAGTGGCACAATTGAAGATGGAAAAGGTGTTAACATACCAAATAAGCGACTTACGGTTTCTACGCTTACTGATTATGATTTAGAAATAATAAATTTTGCTAAAAAATTTGATGTAGAATACATTGCACTTTCATTCACTCGAAATGTTTGTGATGTTGAAGACCTTGCTAATGTTTATAATGGAGGTATTATCGCAAAAATAGAAAATTTTGAAGGTGTTCAAAATGTTAACGCTATCTTGGAAGTAGCAAACGGTATAATGGTTGCAAGGGGTGATTTAGGTGTTGAAATTGAACCAGAAAAAGTTCCATTGGTTCAAAAATCAATAATTAAACGGTGTAATCAACGTGGAAAGTTAGTTGTAACTGCTACTGAGATGTTAGAATCTATGGTGCATCATCCTCAGCCTACAAGAGCAGAAGTAAGTGATGTTGCCAACGCTATATTGGATGGGTCAGATACGATTATGCTCTCAGGTGAAACTGCAATTGGTCAGTATCCTGTGGAAGCAGTGGAAATGATGAGTAGAATTGCTAATGAAACTGAAGTTGCTGTGAAAAGTAAAGTTGAAGATACCTGTTTTGTTAATATTTCTGACACAGTTAGCAGGGCAATTCAGCGAATATGTCAGAGTATGCCTCTTGATAAAGTTATAACTTTAACTAAAACAGGTTATACTGCAAGAATGATTGCGCGGTTCAAAATTTTTCAGCCAATAATAGCTGTAACTCCTGATATTAAAGTAAAAAAACAGTTAGAGCTAACTTTCGGGGTTCAACCAGTTTGCATTGATTACTTGACAGAAAAAGATACAATTTCTTTTGTTGCAAGCAAATTGTATTCTTCGCATTTGTTCTCTGATAAGGAAACAGTGTTGTTCACGGCAGGTGCACGTACTACAATGAGGCATGCAAGTAACTCTATTGAAATTCACAGGATAGAGGAACTTCGAAAATTCTTTAAAAAATAATTTTTTTTCCTTTGTTACTTGAAAATATCGTTAAATATTTCTATAAAAAAATGTTTAGCTTTACAATCATATTACATGCGTTTGTTTGTGCGTTATGTATTTAACGGTTTTATTGTGGTGATTCAAATTTGGTACTTTCATGTTTCGTTACTGTTTCGAATTTACAAATCTTTTTATATTTCTAACACAGATGATGGCGGTGTCACATTAACTCATGTATAACATAAGCTCCTGAGCTCAAAACATATGACATGAATGATTCTGTGGCAGGAGAAAAAATAGTTTGCAAGTACAATCATTTAAAGACTTACCCTTAAGTAGGGAACTTTTGAAGGGTTTAAACGAATTAGGGTTTGATACTCTTTTTCCAATACAAGCCCATGCAATAACACCCTTGCTTGAGGGCAAAGATGTTATAGGACAGGCACAAACCGGAACAGGTAAAACCGCTGCTTTTGGTGTGCCAATGATACAACGATTAGACCCGCATGTTAAGGGCGTTCAAGGTCTAATTTTAGCTCCAACCCGTGAATTAGCCGTTCAAGTAGCTGACAACTTGTCAAAATTTGGTAAATACACAAGAACCCGTGTTCTACCTGTTTATGGTGGAGAATCAATTAACAAACAAATTCACGCTTTAAACGGTAATATACACATTGTTGTAGGTACACCTGGGCGTATCATCGATTTGATGAAACGGAGTGTACTTAACTTGTCTTCAGTTCGAATTGTTGTATTAGACGAAGCTGACCGCATGCTCGACATGGGCTTTCTGGAAGATGTTGAATATATCCTTTTCAAAACACCCCGCGATAGACAAACAAGTCTGTTTAGCGCAACTATCGATAATCTAGTTATGCGAGTATGCAACAAATACATGAAAAACCCTGAACAAATACTAGTAAGCAAAGATGAAATCGCAGTCACCCAAATGAAACAATACTACACCGTCATCAACCAAAACGGCAAATTTGAAGCCCTATGCAACATCCTACGCCAAGACGATGTAGAAAAAGCCATAATCTTCTGCAGAACCCGTCGAGACACCAATCGTGTCTCTGAACAAATGAACCGAAAAGGCTTCCGTGTCCACGCAATACACGCTGGCTTCACACAAGCACAACGTGACCGCGCAATAAGTGACTTCAAAACCGGCCGACTTAGTTTACTGGTCGCAACTGATGTCGCCGCTAGGGGTTTAGATATACAAGGTATTACTCACATTATCAACTATGATGTCCCTAACGACCCTCCAGTGTATTTCCATAGAATCGGTAGAACAGCACGTAAGGGTACCGAAGGAACAGCAATCACCCTTGTCAACTATGGTGAATTAAGTGATTTCAACAAAATCAAAGCTTTAACCAAAACACGTATAGAAGAAATCAACTCAAAAAACAAAACTGAACAAGACGACCCACCAATACAAAGCTTCTATTAAGAAACACTCTCTTAACGTCTATTTACACCATACACAAAACCTTTTTAATTGTAATTTTTACCCATCATTAGACTTCTTGTAAAACTCATAAATCTAAGTTTGTTTTTTTATTGTTAACGCATTTATATAATTGAGCTGCCCTTCTTTTTGAAGGGCAGCAACCTTCAAAATCACCATCAAAAACATTCTGTCGCTCACACAGAATTGGGAGCAGCTCAAAATTATGAACCCAAATTTCTCACAGTACAAAATCGACGAAGTAGAAAAGATGTTGCACTGTCGAGACCCAAAATATGGCTTTTTAACCTACAAATGCTCTGAATGTAGTACCACCAAAACTATTCCGTTGGCGTGTAAGAGTCGTATTTGCCCTTAATGTGGTAAAAAGCATGCTGATAAGTGGGCTGATGAGTTGGTTGGTAGGTTTTTTGCGGTGTCTCATCGGCATAT
>JAITCR010000064.1 GCA_031282985.1 Nitrososphaerota archaeon
CTTCGGCGCAAATTAACTATAATCACCAATTGCATAATCATAACCATCATCCCACTCACCATAAACCAAATCACCACCCTCATCAGACCTAGTTACACCCACAAGACCCACAGCATAACCACAATTCAGACAACAAATAACCTCTCTCTTTAGCTTAACAAACACTTTTTCACGACCAAGAGAAGCGAGCACTTTCTGAAACTTACCAGCTGTACACCTAAAATACAAACCATAACACCAAATCAACCTGAGATTCTTATCAGGGATAAACCAAACCAAACAATCAATAAACCCAAAAACATGCAACACCACAAACCACTTAACCTTATTCCCACCCACAAACCAAAAAATCACCATATTAGTCTCCACATCAAACACAAAAACACAAAAACACCACAACAGCCGGATACCTCAAATAACGCCCAACATAACCAACAATATACCTAGGCTCAGAGCCTGTTTAATATCTTTTAAGAACGTGTATGTTGTGTAATAAATGACAACAACCTGAGAGGTAGATGTAATGTATGAGGCAAATTATCCCGGTGATATAACACGCAGACAATTTGAAGTAATACACCCGACACTTGAATCGGCACGTAAAACAACACATCCACACACCATAGATCTCTACGACATTTTCTGTGCCATACTCTACCGAAAACGAGAAGACTACCGCTGGCGCTCACTACACATGATTTTCCCAAATGACAAATCTGCTACCACCCTACAACATCTGGAGAACAGCAAAAGAAGACAAAGAAAGGGCCCTTGATTGTGTTTTGCGCAAATTAGTTGAGGTGAGCGTGTCTTTAATGGTCGAGAGCAACAGACAAGTATGATTATCGTGGATTCTAGGAGTGTTAAAACACTGATACTGCGGAGCAGAAAGGCTTTGATGCGGGGAAAAAACGTTCGGCGTTAAATTGCATATAGGTGTTGATACGTTTGGTTTGCCGCATGCAATGTTTGTCAGCACAGCTAATGTACTGATCGTAAGGGTGCAGTGACAATGATTGGTTATGCTGTGCCTTATTTGTCGAGATGTCAAGCTGTTCTAGTTGATGTGAGTTATACTGGGGAAAGTTTTGTTAACAGGGTTAAGGGGTTAATAGGAGCGGTGTTGAGGTTGTTAAGCGTAGTGAGCTGCACAAGTTTGTGGTTCTTCCTAGGCGTTGGGTTGTTGAGTGTTCGTTTGGTTGGCTTGAAGGCTATCGTTTGTTGTGGAAAAATTGTGAACGAAAACTCTAACACTTTACAAGCCACAAAATTAGCATTCATTTCGCTGCTGTTACGAAGATATTAAACAGGCTCTTAGACACACACACACACACACACACACCGCTTAGCACACACATAAAAACCATCCCCATACTCCCCAAACAACCCATCAATTAAACAGCCATTCTCCAAAGACCCAGGCAACACCCGCCTAACCAACGTCAAAAACTGATACTGCCAAATACACCTCAAAACACCATACTCTAAAAACGAAACAGAAACCCACTCACCCGCTTTTGTCAAACCGCCCTCAGTGAGTAAAACATGCACATGAAGATTCAAATTCAACCTTTACCATAAAGATGCAACACACAAACAACACCCGGCACAACTCTATGCTTATCTTTGAGCATCTGCTGCATAATGTTACCAACTGCATCCATGAGAACCTTAAACATACTTTGAACCACCTCAAACAATACCCTGAGCTCCTCAGACATAGTAAACACCATATGACGATGAGACACCACAAAAAGCCTACCAACCAACTCATCAACCCACTTATCAGCATGCTTTTTACCACATTGGAAACAAATTCGACTCTTACAAGCCAACGGAACCGTTTTAGTAGCACTGCATTCGGAGCATTTGTAGGTTAAAAAGCCATATTTTGGATCTCGACAGTGGAGCATTTTTTTCGACTTCGTCGATTTTGTACTGTGAGAGGTTTGGGTTCATAACTTTGAACTGCTCCCAGTTTTGTGTAAGCGACAGAATATTTTTGATGGCAATTTTGAAGGTCGCTGCCCTTCAAAAAGAAGGGCAGCTCAATTATATAAATGCGTTAACAACAAGAAAGAGGAAACAGTAATAGAATACAGCATTATATAGGATACAAAGAAGGCAAACGTATTTACTCGTATCATAAAGTGGAAACAACTGGAAGTAAACCACAGGAAGTAAAAACACTCAAACTAAAGCTTAATAATAGATTTGAAGCGGGTCGTGAGGGATTTGAACCCTCGACTTCCAGCTTAGAAGGCTGGCGCTCTATCCGTGCTGAGCTAACAACCCATGTTGAAGATAGAAAGGGTCTTTCATGTTTTAAGCCTTACTATGAACAAAATGTTGATTGTGATAGCGGGCTAGGTTTTCCAGTTGGGTACAGTTTTTTTGCCTAAAAGTAACACTTGGATATATCCAATAAAAATAATTATCATCCATAGTGTTGAGTAAAAGAAGTAATACACAAACAGTTCATGTAGTTTGAAATTTTTAAAGCCAAGTTTGCGTGAGAATCCATAAAACATTACAGCAGTAACTCCGAAACTTGCCAAAGAAACTAGGACTGTTTTAAGTATGTCAGACATCGCTAAAGAAACAAAGAAAATCGGTAATATGAAGTTAAACCTAACTGAAAGAAACAAAGAAAACAATAACACTGAATTATACACCCAAATGCTTGGCACAAAAACACTTAACAGTAAAACAATTACTGAAGGATACAGGAAGAACAAGCTGGGCAGGAACACTTGGGGTTTTTTAACAAATTTTTTAGCCAACTCAACAAACCAAGCTTTAAGCCATAACGCCTGACCGATGGCCCATCTTTGGCGTTGTTTGAACCATTTTTGCCAGGTGGAGTGTACGACGTTTTTTACGTCAACATCAACGGTGTAAGCAAAGCGGCTGTTGTTTAGAAACGCGCGGGTTGCTATGTCAAGGTCTTCAGCAATAACTTTGTGGAATCCTCCTACTTTTTCAAAAGTTTCTCGTTTAATTGCAAATGCTGCGCCGTTAATTGCTGGACAGCTATGTATGAAGCGGTTAGCTATCCATGAGCTAACGTTGAATGTGAAATATTCATAGTACGCCATTTTTGAAAGAAAAGATTTGCCTTTAATTACCTGTTTTTTTACGTCTACAACATCAGAATGTTGTAGAGCTGTGAGGATTTTTTTCAGGAAATCAGGATCTTTAGAAACTAAGATGTCTGAATCTAAAAACAACAAATTTTGACTGGAGGAATATTTTACTGCTTCATTTAACGCGTTTGACTTGCCAGTGCGTTCTTTGTTAAAAATAAATTTTACTTTATCTTGGTACTGTTTTGACTTTTCTATAAAGCAGGTTGTTGCTTCATCGACAGTTACAAAAATGTCAGTTTCAACATTTTGAACAAATAAACTATCCAGAGTGTCGCCTAACTCGTTTGACTCCTTGTATACAGGAATAAAGATGCTTATAGCAGGCAGACACATCAACCCTTAGAGAGTTGTTGTTTATTGGCGTGTATATAAAAATTTAATTGGCATAGAAAGAATAACAAATGGTAACTTTACATTTGACGCATAACTCAACATATGTCACCGTATAAGAACAGACTAAAGTAGCAAATTGTTTTTATGGGAAAAATTAAAGTATATTTGAAAGGAAAAAATAAGAGGTACATAGTTTTTCTATTGTTTTTATAGATACTTTATTATTTTTCTCTTTGAGAAGTAATTATAATGACACATGTTAAAGCTATTTCACTGTTTTCTGGTGGCTTAGATAGCATTCTTGCAACGCAGCTTATTCTAAAGCAAGGTATAGAAGTTATCGCGTTCAATGTTAAAACGCCTTTTGGCATTCCAAAAAAGGATGGAACAAGTGAAGCAGAGGCAGCAATAGAGCAGTTAAAGGTTCCTTTAAAAATTGTCACTGTTGACAAAGAATACATTCGTATGCTTCGAAAGCCTAAACATGGATATGGTAAAAACATTAATCCGTGTATAGATTGTAAAATTTTCATCCTAAAGCAGGCGGTTAAATATGCAAAAGAGGTTAGCGCAGACTTTTTGTTTACGGGAGAAGTGTTAGGAGAACGGCCAATGTCTCAACATGGTCCAGCACTTAGAACTATTGAGAAAGAGGCAGGTTTGAAGGGCAAATTATTGCGTCCTCTTTCTGCAAAATTGTTACCTGAAACAATAGCAGAAAAAAAAGGCCTTGTTGATAGAAGCAAACTTTTGGCGATTTCAGGTCGTTCACGTAAACCTCAATTTCAATTAGCCAAAGAATTTGGTATAACCAGTTATCCGTCACCTGCAGGTGGTTGTCTGTTAACTTGTGAAGAATATTCCAAAAAGCTTTGTGATCTTTTTGAACATAAAAGAAATGTTTCAGGCAGTGACACAGCACTGTTGCGGTTTGGTAGACATTTCCGGTTAGATAAAAACAAAATTATCGTGGGTCGTAATGAGGTGGAAAACAAAATTTTAAGATCATTTAAGGGTAAAAATGAATACTATTTTGAGTTACCTGATATTGTTGGACCAATTACCATACTGCAGGGAGTTAAAACTATAAAGGCAATTCAAGCAGCAGCACAATTAACAGCATTTTACTCTGACGCAAAAACAGGAAAAGTCAAAGTAAGCTATGGCAAAGACACACTTGATAAAACTATAGAAACTATAATGCCTAACCGAGTTGAAGTGGATGAACTTCGAGTGGGTCAAAAAAGTTTTACCCAACAAGAAGTTAATAGCAAGCTATAAACCAGTTTTATGTTTATCCTTGCAGTAAAATCATCAGTACTCGTAAGCTCTATAAGATACACTGAAAACAAAGAAACACAAATACATAAACCACTATCACTTTGACAAACTTTATAACAACTACCTCTGGCATCGCTGACCTTGAATTTTAAACGTTTTTATCATCTATGTCAATTTTTTGAGGATTTTCCTTTACGTGACACAAGCAAAGCTACAATCACTGTAGCAATTACTGCGACAATAATTATTATATAAAGGCGGTTTTGGTTGGATGATTGTTCAGGGTTGTTGGTTTGTTGTGAAACTATAGAGTTACCAGTTGCAGTGGTAGTTACAGGGGAAGCTTTTCCGTCAATTAATGGTAAATCCGCTTGAACAAACAATACGTAACTAGTTATTTGTCTACTTTCAACTTCAGCAGTTTGGTTAGTGTCAAATGCACAAAGTTTAAACGTGACATCTCCAGAAGGCCCTACATTAGTAGGAACTAAATAATCAGTACGTCCTACCGCCACTACATCACCTAAGGAATTGTAAAAAGTAGCAGCAACAGCAACATTTGAAGCTGTTTGAAAACCAACATTTTGAACGTTACCATTAACCCAATAAGCTCCTCTATCAGAACCACTTACACTAACACCAGCAGAAACAACAGACACCTCAAAATCAGAGTATAAATGACTAATAGTTTCATTAGCCTCTCTGACTGAAACATCTATTTTTGACACACCCGCCGAATACCAATCAGGATAGTCTATAGGCGCTACTATGTCAAGTAAAAATGGCGATTTTTGTTGAGGAGCCATATAAGAAAGCCATGCATAGCCAGTGACATTACCTTGATGAGCCCCATCAGTACCGTAAACAGTTACAGTAAGCACTGCTCTACGTATAGTATTTGTTCCCACATTTTGAATCTCACCAACTATATCTAAAAAACCCAAAGTGTCAATATAATGACTATAACTTAAAACCTTAATGTCCTGCGTTTTACTTGACACATTTTGCGGGGTTAAAGTTAAACATAAAATTGAAAGTAACAATATAGATACAATACAGACTGATACTTTCTTCAAGTAAATACCTCTCTATTGTAATCTTAAGACAGCACTATAAAACACTTTTTCAAAATTACGACCAAAAACACAGAACGAACATATTAAAAACTGTTATTAGGTGTCGTTGATTCTTTTCTACCGTTTTTTGTGCATTAATTGTACATTAAAAACTTTTTTCTCAAAAAAAAAGAAAAGGGTTGTGTATAGGTTTCAGCGGTACTTACTTCTTTCTGAAAATAAAGCCGACAAGCACTATAGTTATGATTATAGCCACTGTTGCACCGATGAGAGCGTATAACAATGTGTTGTCTGCGCCAGCAGCGTTTGATGTTCCTGAGCCTTCAGCGACTGTTAAGTACGTAGTTGCAAACGAACTACCATATGACTCATCACCCATAAACGTAGCCGTAATAGTATACAACCCTGCAACCCCTGGAGTCCAACCATCAAAAGCAAAAGTACCACTATAACCATCAGAAGTAACAACACCTACATTGTAATGATTACCATTCGGATCAAGCACATCTAACGACACCGGAACACCAACCAACATAACATCACCATAAGAACCATCAGCCATCATAACACCACTAAGAGCCCCTCCGACGGGTGCGCCTATGTGGTATTGTTCCATCTGTGCAGCCACGGATTCTTTAGAGACACACGGAGCACCAACCTGAGCAGGAGACAAATCAAAAACAGTACCAGTTACAAGAGCCTTCTGACCTAACATCAAAGGTGCCTGCGAGGCTGAAACTGTGGTTTCACTTTGGCCCTTACCAAAAACATACATATAACCATCTAGCGCACCCATTGTTACGTATCCATCTGCTATTGCTAGTTGTAATTCTGTACGCCTAGCATCGCTGTTACCGCGAATTGCTACGGACCATACTTCTTCGCCTGTAATGGCATTAATGCATACCATTGGTTGTCCTCTATAGAACGGGGTTTCTGGTGTGTGTTCACTAAGGTATATGTATATCTTTTCATCTGCAATTATTGCAGCATTCATTATTCCCCAAACTGGCTGTCCTTCACTGCCAGTATATGGAGTTTCAAATGGTGGCGATTCTTTTTCATACACCCAATTAATTTCACCCGTATTCCAATCAATTGCATACATTGCTGATTGAGCACTCCAGTAGAATTGGCCATAAGCTGACAGAACCGCGTAAGCTCCGAAACCAGTTGCATCCCATGGAGAGTTAAGAGTTCTAGTTTGCCACACTTGGTTACCTGTTCTTAAATCAAAGCACAAGAAATGACCATGAGCAGTGAGTACAGCTATTTTTCCATGATCTGCTACGCAAGCTGATGTACTATATTGTGGTTCCTCGATGTACTTAGTCCAAAGTGTTCTACCAGTGTACAAGTCAATACCAGTTATATTTTGCCCAACATAGAGCCCACCGATGTTGACACTATTTAGTACAGCGCCTATTCCCTCGTTCCAGTCAGTTAATTGCATACTAGGTAAAGCACTTCTTGCATATGTCACATTGCTTACTACCCTGTCAGTAAAATTTGCTGATGTACCTGCTGTAGTCCAGTTGATTAATCGATATCTTTCATTTACAGGAACATCGTTACCAAGGTTTTGTACGCCTAATACATACTCATTCATGTAATAAGTTCCACCACTACCAGTCAGTGGAGCGATAGAAACATTAGCTGTCATGACGCCAGTAAATGGATTATATTTCCTCAAGTAACCATTGCTTATTGACAAAAGTTCTGGTGAAGAGGGTTTTTCTTGACCGCCTATAACTCGAGCTGCACCAGTTGTCCAAGCAATAAGGTTAGGTGCTGATTCTCCAGCGTATAGTGGTCTTTCCCAGTATGTTTCACCAGTACGTATATCATAACATTCCCAATATGTTTGGGCACTTGGGTCCTTTTCAGCAACTTTTGTGTAACTGTGGTAAGCTTTACCCAACAAAATAATTTGTGGTTTCATAATACGGAGATTAGCTAGTTCGGCCATGTATGATGAACTACCATAGTCACCGCCCATAAGGCCACTTAGCGTGTATTCACGTTTCCAGACAACATGAGCAGATTCAGGTCCTGTAACCCACGGAGTAAAGCCGTATTCTGAATTAGCTGCTGGATTTGTACGAGGATACAACGCATTCCACAGTGGATCATCTTTAGCAGGTCCAAACCAAGGATAGCTTCCAATATATGGCCACCATTCACGATGTATTTCATCCACGGGTCTTGTCCAGTAGTCAGTTGGTGGTGGTGTTTCAGGCCAAGATGGAATCATTTCTTCTTGCACAGTTATCTTTAACACTGGTGAAGAAGCAGGTTTAACAATAGCATCACCAGCATAAGTCTGGTAAGCGCTTCCCGTAGACCCAAGAGTTCCTGCGTCAAAGGGTTCATCGGGTGCATAGTGTTTTCCGTCAACATATGTTCCGGCCAAGAAAGTTTCACCAGGGTATACAATTTGGAAAAACCATTCACCCACTTGATCGCAAACATATGGCATCCACATTGTGCCATCAGAGTGATAAGTGTCCACTGTATATTCAAATTGCTTTCCATCAGGATTTGTTATAATTACAGTTAAATTGTGATACATCCTGTGTGCGCCAGGCGCAGGCGAAATCCACATGTTAATTAGTATCTCTTGCCCTAAACCTACCGTAGTAGGTCTAACACTAAGAAAAATTTTTACGTTTACTGTCTGGCTTTGTTGTGCGTTACTTGATGTGCTTGCTGTCAGCATTGTTATGGTAGAGGCTATCAACAGAACTACAACAAACAAAGAAAATAATCTATTAAAAGTTTTTACTATTTATTCCTCCATAAAATAAAATACTCAACAAACAAATTAATAAACTTTCCACAGAATGAATCAAATCACACCCCTCATAAT
>JAITCR010000092.1 GCA_031282985.1 Nitrososphaerota archaeon
TGAGATTCTTAGCAAAGTAGTTGTTGAGGGCAGGGATAAAATGTCTTTTTACCTTACGTCAGGTGAAAATAAAGACCCTGTTTTCTTCAAAATGTCTCCTTCGATAGTGAAGTATTGAGCAGGATAATAGCAACAATTGCCATCATTTAGGGCGGTTTACACGTAGAACAAAAGTGGTTTCTAAATGCGATACAATGGTTGACACTTCTTTAAAACTGTGGAAAAACCTGACAACACCTGATGTCTTTACTCAAATTCAAACAATAGCACATATCACCAGTGAAAACTCTCTAAATTACGTTCTGGCTCATGTTGGAATTAGAAAAGACTTTATTCTTGTTAATCTAACTATTTTTAACATTTTAATGAGGCATGTGCTTTGCAGTTTGACAAGCAGAAAATATTAATCTTGGCTAGCATGTTTGGTGTGGCTTTCATAATTCGTATTCTGCTGTTTTCAACTCAAGGCTACCAAAATGACATGTCCACTTTTATTTCATGGTTTAACACTGCGTCTCATTCTGGCATAGGTTCTTTTTATACTGATGTAAGCTGGTGTGATTATCCACCTTTTAATGTTTACTTGTTTTGGGGGTTTGGTTCATTAACTCAAATATTAGGTTTGTTTGGCACATCTTCTGCTGTATATATTGTAAAATTGGTTCCAAACATTTTTGACCTGCTCATAGCAGGCGTAATTTATCTCTTTGTCCAAAAGCAGTCCAACTTTAAACTCGCCCTTTTAGCCTCCGCATTCTACATTTTCAACCCCGCGGTAATCTTTAACGCTGCCGTCTGGGGGCAATTCGACGCTGTATACACCCTATTTATGTTGCTCTCACTTGTTCTTGCTTTAAAACGCAAACCTGAACTCTCCGCTGCAAGCTTTGCCATCAGTATTTTAACTAAACCTCAAGCAATAGCTCTACTACCCTTAATTGCGTTTGTAATTTTCAAGAAAAGTGGCGTTAAACGTTTTCTATTCTCCGTGGCTGCATTTGTAGCGACAATTTTTGCGGTTATTTTACCTATGCAGTGGAGTAATCCAGTAACTTTTCTATATGATGTTTATTTTGGTGCCTATAGTGGATATGCTTACACATCTGTTAATGCGTTTAATTTTTGGGGCATACGTGGTATGTGGATTCCTGATGGTAATTTGTTTATTTTGGGTTGGGTGCTATTTGCTGTTTTTTCACTTTTCACTCTATATGTTGTAAATAAACGTTGGGTAAAATCTGATCATATGCTTATTGTTTTTGCAGCGTTCATGTTGATATTTGCCTTCTTTATGTTACCTACACGTATCCATGAGCGTTATCTGTTTCCTGCCATTAGTATGTTAGCTCTAATGGTTCCCTTTAACAAAAAAACCCGACTATTCTATGGCGTTATAACAGCAACTTTCCTATCAAACATTGTCTACGTCCTATATTGGTTAAACCTTTACGCTAACGGCACCATTGACTATGTTCGTAATCTCACTAATGACCCTGTAGTTATAATTGTAGGGGTTATCAATGTAATTATGTTCATACATGGCTCATTATTATTGTGGGGTGAACTTAGCGGCAGAAGTGTACTTAAAAATGAGCTTTCAACAGTTAATGAATTAAAAACTGATGTTTTAGAAACCCCGTTAGATGAGGTTAGTGAACCATTTAAACCTGCGTCTGTGAAACGCAGTCATGTTTTTTCTTTTAATATAAGTAAAAAAGACATCATAACCATGATTTTGTTGTCTCTAATTTTCTTCTCTGTTGCTATAACAAATTTGGGTGCAACACAAGTTCCGTCAAATGGTTTAAAAATAGACTCTGACCAGCCCCAGATTATAATATTGGATTTTGGACACGTAACTTATGTTAGTAAAATTTGTCTTTATCTGAAAGACAGTCAAAATACACAAATAACCATCTCTACTGGTCAGCTTGATAACTGGTCTACAGTAGGCATAGAGCCTATAACGTATCCTTTTGCATACATGAACTGGAAAAATCGCGACCTCAACCAAGAAACTAGATATATCCATTTAGAATTTGCTGCATTAGCAAGCATTGAAATTAACGAAATAGCAGTGCTCAATTCAGATAATCAACTAATACCCATAGCTTCTATCATAAGTGAACCTGACAGTGGTATAAATCTTGGTTTGTTAATCGATGAGCAAGACATTGTTGAATTACCTAACACTTACATGACTGAAACAATGTTTGACGAAGTATACTTTACCCGAACAGCTGAGCAATATCTCAACCGTCAGGGTCCCTATGAATGGACTCACCCTCCTATGGGTAAAATTATCATTTCAGCAGGTGTTGCTGTTTTTGGGTTAAACCCGTTTGGTTGGCGTATAATTGGTGTAATTTTTGGAACTTTCATGATACCTATAATCTTCTTGTTAGGCAAAAAAATGTTCGGATTATACATTGGAGGTTTCTCTGCAGCTTTCCTATTAACTTTCGATTTTATGCATTTCACAGAGGCCCGTTTAGGCATTACTGACACATACGTCGCATTTTTCTCACTAATTTCCCAATTATTCTTCTTTATCTACTTAGGCAACGTAGTAAAGAAAGGCTGGAAAAATGCAAGTGTTATTCCTTTATTTCTCTCGTTTTTACTATTCGCTCTTGGCTTCGCTACCAAATGGTTAGTACTTTTCGGATTTTTAGGTGGTATAGCTATTTTAGCGATAATGCGACTTTCAGAAACAATAAAAAACAAAAAAACTCTTTCAGACAAAATTTACGCGTTCTTTGAACATCCTTACGCTTACCTTATACTTTTTGCCATTATAGCTTTATGTATCTATTTTGCAACGTACATCCCTGATATGCTCGCAGGCAGGTCACTTATGGATGTAGCCCGGCTTCAAGATGCTATGTATGCTTATCATTCTGCTCCTATTGGCAATGATCACCCATATTCTTCGCCTGGTTGGAGTTGGCCAATAATTGGAAAACCTCTTTGGATTTACCTTAGTTATCTGCCTGTAGACATGCGGTCAACAATTAGTATATTTGGTAACCCTGCAGTCTGGTGGATAGGTTTTGTTGCGCTTATAACTCTTACAGGAATTACCATTTCCAAAGCTGTTACTGAGCTTAAGAAGCGTCAAATGCCTGTGTTTGAAGTTTCTGCCGTTTTTCTCTCTGTTGTCTTTTTTGCTCAATGGTTGCCTTATGCTTTCATAAGTAGAGGTTTATTCATTTATCATTACTATGTTAGTGTGCCAATTATCTGTCTTGCGTCAGCGTATTTTATTAGCAAGTATTGGAAATATAATTGGGTGAAACTTGCGGCAATAGCCTACTTCGTAGCGGTAGTTGCACTATTTGTGTTATTCTACCCCGTTATCTCAGGTGCGCCAGTATCGACTGTAACAAGTGAAAGTTTAAGATGGTTCAGCCAATGGGTGTTCTAAAAACACAAGATACAAGCAATAAAAATACACAATTAATAGATGTGACAGTGGTATTTCCAGCTATAAATGAAGCAGACATAATTGAGCAGACAGTAGATATTATAAGTAAAGAACTTAAAACGTATGGTTGTTCCTACGAAATAATAATAGCTGAAGACGGCAGCACCGATGGCACAGATAAGAAGGCTGCTGAATTGTCTGAAAATTTGCCGTATGTTCGCCATGTGCATGGTGAGAAACGTCTTGGCCGTGGTAGGGCTTTAAAGAATTCTTTTAAGCAGTCAAATGGTAACATTTTAATTTACATGGATGTAGATTTAGCAACTGATATTAAGTATTTAACTCAGTTAATTGATGCCGTTACTATAGAGGGTTATCAGTTATCTACTGGTTCAAGAAGGCTTTCTCAAAGTCAAGCTAAACGTACTTTTACACGTAATACTGCGTCTAAAGTTTACAATTTTATGGTGCGTCTCTTCCTTAGGTCTAACATTAAGGATCATCAATGTGGGTTTAAGGCGTTTCAGCGTGAAATAATATTGCCTTTGCTTGATGAAGTTGAAGCTAATCATTGGTTTTGGGATACTGAAACCATAGTTCGTGCTCAGCGTAAAGGGTACCGGATTAAAGAGATTCCAGTGGAATGGAAGGGTACTAGGGAAACTAAAGTTAAGCTCTTCCGTGACTCTTTTGATATGGCTAAGCAAGTTCTCGCTTTGTGGAAACGCCTAACCTTTTAATTTTTGAGAGTTTTCACCAATAGGGAGATAAGGAGGTTTGTGGTAACCTTGTAGGCAAGGTTAGAAATATTGGTAACGTGTAAGAAGTGTTTGTCTGAGCAAATAGCAAAAAACGGTATGACGAGGGGAAAACAACGATACAAATGTAGTGAATGTGGGCGTATTTTTGTAGAAGGCGACCAAAGAACTAACGATGGTGTGATTACTAAAAAAGCCATGTGCACCATAGTTTACTCTTTGGGCAAGGCTTCTTTTAACATGTTAGCTCACATTTTTGACACTTGGCTCTCTCTTGTATATAGGTGGATTGTGGAAGCTGGTACAAAAATGTTTGCCTCAGAAGAAATGGGTGAAATTCGCGAGATGGCGTTTGATGAGATGTGGCATTTTGTGGGTTCAAAAAAACAAGTTTTGGATCCTCAAAGCCGTTGATCGTGGCAAGCGGCGAGTTGTGGCCTGGGTGCTTGGGCATCGTGATATTGCAACCTTCAAACGACTCTACAACAAAGTCAAACATTTAGAGAAATGCATCTTTTACACTGATGATTGGGATGTTTTTTCGAAAGTATACTTCTTGCAAAACTCATAAATCTACGTTTGTTTTTTTGTTATGATGTGTTTGTTGTGAAGTATGAAAATATCCAAAGTTATTCAGATGAGCAGTTTCGTAGAATTACAGGTGTAAAGAGGACCACTTTTGAAAAAATGTTAACAATTCTCCAGCCAGCTAAACATGAGCTAACGTCTAAAGGTGGCCCAAAACCCAAACTATGCCCCGAAGACATGTTATTAGCCACTTTAGAATACATACAAAGAATACCGAACATACACCCACGTAGCAGTAAGTTATGGAGTATGTGAAAGCGGCATCTATTGCATTATAAAATGGGTGGAAAACACTTGATAAAAGATGGAACATTTTCTTTACCTGGACGTAAAGCACTGTTGAAAAGTGATATGGGCTATGAAGTGGTGTTAATTGATGCAACGGAGTTGCCTGTTGAGCTGGTCTAAAAAAGCAAAGACACACCTACAGTGGTAAAAAGAAAAAGAGGTACACTATAAAGTCGCAGGTGGTTGTAAACAAGGTTGATGGGCAAATAATTTGTGTATCATTTGTTAATGGCAGGTGTCATGATTTTAGACTGTTTAAGGTGTCAAAGCTAAAGTTTGATTCTAAAATTAGAGCTGTTGTAGACACAGGATATATTGGTATTAAAGTTTCATGCTAAGGAACTGTGCGAAAATAATAGACCTCTTGCGAAACTGTCATTTTTTCGAAGTTACAGATGCCGCATATCAAGTTGAACCTTAAACTGAAACGTTTTCTACAATTACAATAACGGTCAGATACGATTTCAAAACGCTTCATCAAACTGATCACCTGCTCATTTAAAACACGCTCGCCTGAAACCCTGCGATTAAACACTTTATCCTCCATAACTAACGGTCTTTTCTCACTACACTTTACCGGAATTACAGAATTAGCATGAAACTTTGCAATACCAACATACCCGGTGTCCATAACAGCTCGGATTTTAGAATCTATCTTTAGTTTTGACTCTTTAAACAACCTGGAATCATGACGACGACCCTTAGCCGAGGAAGCGCAAATTATTTGCCCATCCACCCTGTTTACAACCACCTGAGTCTTTATGGTGTGCCGCTTTTTCTTTCCACTATAGTAACGTTTTGCCCCTTTTTGGACGCTCTACAGGTGATTTTGT
>JAITCR010000148.1 GCA_031282985.1 Nitrososphaerota archaeon
ACAATTCAAACACACCACAAACCCTAAAAACACCCAACACCCCCCACCCCACTTAACCACACAAACCACCCTCCCCACGAACCATAATCCACACACCCAACCGACCCACAAAAAACAAAGGGACAAAAAGCCTAGAAAAAGATGATAAAACAAAAAGTACACTATCAAACAAAACAGGGCAGAAACAACAATAAAACGACCCTACCATACACCAAAAACAGTCCAACCAAGCCTCGGCAATAATCCATTTTTAGGCATTCTACCCCCACTAAATTGTGGTCCAAGTTAAGGATATAAACCCATTTTTGAAATAAATCCAAAATATACGAGATTGCTACAAGCATAAAGTCCACTGTTGCATATTTTAGCCATATTTTTGTTTTTCTGTTATCAAAAACCACTACAAATAGTGCTTAAATTTCAAATTACCACTCATATTTACGACTGAATAGATACCATCACACAATCAAAACAGCAGCACATTTTGTATAAACCATTACAAGGTTTAAGTAGTTTAATCAAGTTTTAGCGTTGGGCCACTATCATTGCGTGTGCTTTATCGTATGGTTCTAGGTCGACTGTTTCTTTTATTTCAAAGCCTCTGTTGCGTAAAATGTTGGCTTCTTGTCTATAGACTGTTTCAGGTGCTAATGTGACATCAATGCTTTGGGATTTGCACGCAAGCATTACCCAACCGGATGGTTTTAGCAGTACATCGGCGTTGTCGGCTAAAAGTTTTGCCTGCTCGGGTTGTGCAACATCACAGTATATAATGTCAACTTTTCCCGGGATAAACATTGCATATCTTTCGGGTTTACGTGCATCTTCAAGGAAAGGAGACATGTTAGGCCTAAAAGCGGCTACATTATTAACGAGGTCACGTAGAGAACGAGAGGCAAATTCTACACAGTAAACATGCCCGGTTTCACCAACAATATCTGAGATATGACTTGGAGTTGTTCCTGAAGCTGCACCTAAATAGAGAATTTGTGTACCCACTTCAATAGGCACATTTTGCAAGCCTTTAATGATACCCCCGGCAAGTTTACTACGAAAAGCATCCCAAATACGGTACTCCACATCTTTAACGTGAATTAAACGCTCCCCATAAACAGTTAAACCAGGAGTTAAATTGCGCGTGGCAAGACGCTGAGCACCACCCTCCAACATAGCCTGATAAATTTCTTTAAAAAAAGGATGCGGACGAATTCTAATATGCACACTACTCGCTTCTCCGCTTCTCACCATGATCACGGAACTTACCACTACCACCACTGTTTCCATGGGACTGCCCACGGAACTTACCACTACCGCCATCACCGCTACTACCACCACTGTTTCCATGGAATCGATTGCCACCACGCCGTCTATCTCTGCCACCACTGTTTCGATCTTTACCCCTATCAAAACCTCGACCACCACCGCCACCTCTATGTTGGTCACCTCTCCTGCCGCCTCCGCCACCGAAACGGTCTCGTCGGTCGCGGTTAAAGCGTTGTTCACGATCTCTGCGGTCTTCCCTCGGTTTAGGTTCTTTAGGTGGAGGAGCGTCTTTGTATTTCTCATGAATTTCTTCTACACGTCTATTAATTTCATCTTTTAACCTATCGCCGATAAAGTTTCCGCCAAATGCATCTGCTCTTGCAGCTATGGAAAGTTTGCCAGCTATGACACGGGCAATTTTTCCTCGTTGCCAACGTTTTGCATCATGCAAAATGGTATGTTGGAAAATTAAACCGTGCTTTGGGGGTCTTGCACCTGTTTTTAATGAACGGAAAAGCGCTTTTTCTGCACCTAAAACTTGAATGGTACTAGCAGGCCGCATGGCTAAATTCTGCATACCACCTGCCATGGCAATTAGTCTTGCACCTAATAGGGCACCTGCTACTGCTCGAATGTTTGGAGCAAGTTCTTCCATGGTGCGGTCAACATAATTTTCCATGTTTTTGCGCAATTCATAAAGATTGAGCACATCACGGCTAAGACTTTGGATTTGTTGCAAATCAGACTCTGAAATATCAGCACCCATAGAAGATTGAGCTGTTTTTGCTACAAGCTCTGAGCGTTCCTTGGGCAAACCTTCCGCTACTACAGTGTCAAAAGTATAGTTTTCCCTATATCCCAAGTTTAGAACAAGCCGAGAGTAAGTTTCATGTTTCTCTATTAAACGATCCATTTCAGGAAAGTAAATACCATACCATTCCCGCAGTCGACTCATGAACAAGTTTACAGTTCGATCCAAATCGTCAAGAGTTTGAATAGCCTGTCCTACAATTAAGTCACGCTTCTCAGACGCACCCTTAATACGCATTTTAGCCAATTCCATACTAACATTACGATTCCAAAGAGCAAGATCCTGCTCATCCGCCACAAAATCCACAGTTAAGGCCACTTGACTCATTTTACCACGAAGCCCCTCAGCCTCTGCCGGAGAAGAAACCTCAGCTTTTACACTAACACTCCGCTGAGCCTCATCTGCAAAGTTAATGTTTTCAAACACAAACACATCATAACCAACATTCCTAAGCAGAGACACTAAAGATAAAACCTCGTCAGAAAGTTTACCTAACTCAATCTTGAGTAAACTTTTTGCTGCTGCCTGAGGCTTTTTAGGAAATAGAACTTTTTCTACTATATTGTGCTTTTCGTCAAAAGCGACAACACCAAACGGATAATGAATTATAAATGCCCTCATATTTTAAGCCTCATTATAAGCTACTTATTGACGTAGATAAGACTTAATATAGTTTTGTTGCTCAAAATAAAAAAGAGTATCCTTTACAGTGAAAGGCAACACGTAATGTGGTGTTCTATAAATAGAAATATATTATTGTTTACTGATTCAGTGAAGTTTAAGAAGTGAGTAGATAATAGTATGAGTGCTTGGAAACTGCATTTTTCAATGATCGGTACATTAACAATAATTTTTGGCCTATCAACACTTGTATTCACAGCAGTTTTAACATTAGCTGATATCAGTTTAAGCTTAACCACCATTGCCATATTTGTTATAATTTTAAATTTCATTCAATGGCTACTTTCACCTTACCTAGTTAGTATGGTCTATAAAGTAAAAGCAATGGAACCTAACGAAAATCCTGAAATCCACAAAATGGTAGAACAAATAAGTCTTAAAAGCAAAATTTCACCACCTAAAATTATGCTTGCACAAATTCCAATGCCAAACGCTTTTGCCTACGGTTCACCCCTAACAGGTAATCGTGTTGCTGTTACACAAGGTCTACTAAACTCGCTAGATAAAGGTGAAATCGAAGCAGTCATAGGACATGAACTGGGTCACTTAAAACACCGAGACATCCAAGTTATGATGACGGTTTCATTCCTACCCACACTGTTCTACTTCATTGGCTACTCACTAATGCTTTCAGGCATGCTTAACGGCAGAAAACGTAACAGCGGAGGCAATAACGCTTTAATCGGTATAGCCTTCATGGCATTCTCATGGATACTAGGCATATTCACCCTACATCTTAGTCGTCTACGCGAATACTATGCAGACAGATATAGCATATCAATAATTGAAAACGGCGCAGAAAAACTTTCAACGGGACTTATAACAATAATCAACGAAAACAAAAACCAAAAACGATACCGACACAACCATAACAGAGAAGAGAAAAAAAGCAACACGTCCTTTAAAACCCTATTCATCAGTGACCCTGACAGAGCAGAAGCAGACGCAGAAAAACTCCACACCGATACCACCACCACTCCAAGCAAACAAGAACTTCTAAAAGAAGCCCTATCAAAAAAAGTATCTGGTGCAGAAAAATTTGCAGAACTCTTTGCAACCCATCCAAACATTATAAAACGACTTAAAGCCATACAAACACAAGCATAAACTATACACAGATACATTTTCAGTTTTTCAAGTTTGGAAAACGTTAAAGCTTAGCCTGTTTATTTTTTCGTTGAAGTGTTAGTTATGGATAAGTCAGTTGTTTTCGCTCATATTGACAGTTTAAAACAGGAAATGGCGCAGACTCTAATGTCTCTTATTAGTATACCTGCTATTGCTCCTGATAATGGTGGTGATGGGGAGGAGCGGAAGGCTCAATGGTTAATTCAATTTTTGGAGGAGTCGGGGTTTGATAAGGTGAAGCGTTATGATGTGGCAGATTTTAGGGTTTCTAGTGGCAAACGGCCAAATGTTATTGCTTATCTTTATGGTGCCTCAGATCAGAGACGTCTTTGGATAGTTACGCATCTTGATGTTGTTCCATCTGGAATAGAGGATACGTGGACTGCGGCTAAACCGTTTTGCCCTGTTTTGTCGGGTGATTGTGTTTTTGGTAGGGGTAGTGAAGATAATGGGCAGTCGTTGGTTGCTTCTATTTTTGCTTTGAAGGCGCTTAAGCAGTTAGGGGTTAGACATAGGTTTACTGTTGGTCTTGTGTTTGTAGCTGATGAAGAGCAGGGTAGTCAGTATGGTATTCAATATTTGCTTGGTCAGAGTGTTTTTGAATCGTCGGATCTTATTGTTGTTCCTGATGCAGGTAATGAAAAGGGGGATTTTATTGAGGTTGCAGAAAAAAGTATTCTATGGTTAAAATTACGTGTTGTAGGTAGACAGGCGCATGGTAGTCGTCCGGATAGGGGGTTAAATGCGCATAGAATTGGCATGGATGTATCTTTAGCTTTAGATGAAATGTTGCATGAGAAGTACGCGGGGCGAGACGTTTTATTTGATGTTCCTATGAGTACTTTTGAGCCTACTAAAAAGGAACTTAATGTTGATGCTGTTAATGTAATTCCAGGTGAAGATATAACATATTTTGACTGTCGAATTCTGCCTATGTATGAGCTTGACGCAGTTTTAGGTGACATTAATAATTTGCTAAGTTATTATAGAGAAAAGACTGGTGCTAAGATAGAATTAGAGATACTGCAAAAGCAAACATCACCTGTACTTAGAGCAGATAATGCAGAGATTGTAACACGGTTGCGGGAGGCAATTAAAGAGGCACGTGGCATTGACGCGACTGTGGGAGGTATTGGTGGTGGTAGTTGTGCAGCGTTTTTCCGTAAACAAGGCATTCAAGCAGTGGTATGGAGCACTATAAGTGAAAGGGCGCATCAACCAAATGAGTACGCAAAAATTTCGTCTATGGTTGCAGATGCAAAAGTTTTTGCACTCTTAGCCATGACTTAAATGCATATTATAAACAAAAGAATTTAAAGGAAACCTGCATGTCATACCCTGCAAGTTAACGGAGACATTAAACGTGAATACAATTGATAAAATTATAGCTCAAGCACGTAGCGAAAACCGTAAAGCATTACTTGAGTCTGAAGCTAAAAGCATCATAAAAGAATACAGCATAACCGTTCCAAAATTCCAATTAGCAACAAATGAGAAAGAAGCAGCAAAAATAGCTCAGGAAATAGGCTTCCCTGTTGTTGCAAAAATTGTTTCTCCAGAAATCATACACAAATCCGACGCTGGAGGAGTAAAAATTGACCTCAAAACCACGTTAGACGTTGAAACAGCATACAAAACAATCATGGAAAACGCCAAAAAATACGATCCAAAAGCAAACCTTATAGGCGTTCTCATCATGGAAATGGCGCCAAAAGGAACAGAAGTCATCGTAGGCGCAATCAAAGACCCACAATTTGGTGTCACACTTATGTTTGGTTTAGGCGGCATATTTGTTGAAGTACTAAAAGACGTTACTTTCAAAATTGCACCAGTCAACATGGAAGAAGCAAAAGAAATGATAAATGGACTTAAAGCAGCGGCATTACTAAAAGGTCATCGCAACACAGCACCAGTAGACATTGACGCGCTTGCACAAATTTTAGTCAACGTCTCAAACCTTCTAATTGAACACCCAGAAATTAAAGAGCTTGACTTAAACCCAGTAATGGCATACGCTAAAGGCGTAAACACAGTCGACGCAAGAATCATTCTCGAATAAACAACTTTTCTTCTCTATTTCTTTCTATTTGTTTACTTTTTTAGAGTTTTCACCAATAGGAAGATATCGTTGTTGTTTAGATTTGGGTAAAAATACCCAGTGAAGTAGGGTTCGTCAGAGTTTTAGAGAAATGTCAACCATGATGACACATTTAGAAACTGCCGTGGTTCGACGAGTAACTGCCCAAAATGATGCTTAGAACCTGTCCTCAATAACACAGCCTCATGAGCAGAATTGTTGAGTGCGCTATCATACCATGTTTCCTCCAGATCTACGGCTATTTCATAATCCTTTGATAATCACCTAAACCACACAAACCAACTAAAAATTCACCCACACACCAACATTT
>JAITCR010000094.1 GCA_031282985.1 Nitrososphaerota archaeon
AAATGGTGTATAAAACTTGTTGTTATAAACTAGTTATAAATGTGTTGCAAGCTAGATTATCGAAAAACTATTTTTCAAAAAAACTGTGTACATCTGCAGACTAAATTTCATGCGTACGATGTGCCCTGTACTCAATATTTTTAAAAAAATTTGTTTGGTGAAACGAGAAAATAACGTTATATCTCATTTTTAATTGTGTTTTATGCAATGTTAATGATGCTAAATTATGTGTATCATCACAGTTAATGTTAAACAGGACAAACAAAACATATTTTGTAAATAAACAATATAAGAAGAAAAAATATTACAAAATAACCGTGGCTATTGAAGAATATAGCCATTACAACATAAACAATTGCGTTATTCAGCAATTATTATTGAGGACAGGTTCTAATTTCATTATTTCTACGTTTTATATATAAAATAAGGTAAAAAGTTATTCATGTAAAGGTTTAAGTTTTGTAATGTATTTCTTTTTTAGATTAGGAATACTCATGCTGTCTAGCTCAGCCATAGTTAAATTAAAAACAATTTTAATTATCGATTTGATCGTTGTATGTACAACAACTGGAGCATATTTTTATCTTCAACACCAAGGAGTCATACCTCGCTCCAGTAACCCTGCAACATTTGTTTTCACAGATTTAGAAGTAAACCCGTTTAAAACATATGCAGGTCAACTGGTACAAATTTCAGTTAATGTGACAAATATGGGAGATACTGAAGGTTTTACGTCGGTTGAGCTTGAAGTAAATGGGGAAGTAAGGGATTCTGTAGAGATAATTCTTGCCGGTTTGAAGACCTCTGAAATTGTTGAGTTCATATTTTTTGAAACAAATGTTGGAGAGTATACTGTAAAAGTGGGTAATTTAGTAGCGGTTCTACTGGTAGAGGAAGCTCCACCGGGGTTAAACAAAATAGTACTGTCAGGTCTAAGGATTAACCCTCTTGAAGTTTGGCCTGATGAATCTACTACAATATCTGTAAATGCCACAAACACATCTACCGAGGCAGACCGTATAATGGTGTCATTAACTGTTGACAACGTCATAGTTGAAACAAAAATTGTCGAAGTAGCAGCAGGCACTACTGTGAGGGTTGATTTTAATACCTCATCATCTACGGAAGGAAAACATTTCATTAAGGTAAATACTCTTGCTAGCATATTATTTACGGTCGTGCAAAACGGTTATCATACACTCACAGTTGACCGTACAGGTGGTGGTAGTCTTCCTTTACCTTTTACACTTAACGGAGAAAAATATAAAACCAGATACACTGCGCTTTTACCTGTAGGGCAATACAGTGTTACTGTGCCCGAAATTATTGATGTTGGAACGGGTGTTGTGGGATTTTCAAGTTGGAATGATGACTACACAGGGGCTACAATAAGTTTCACGCTTGATAAGCAAACGATGCTTTTTGCTGATTATTATTTAATTAGTGGTTATGCGTCTTGTCCTTCGCTCTACATTTGGAATGGCACAGGTTATAGTTATGTTACTGATGTGTCTAACGCGGGTTGGCTAGGATACATTGAGTGTATTAATGCTGATGGCGAAATCATTTTTGGCGGAGGCAATCCGTTTGATTATGTTAAACTCGATAGAGATGTATTAACTGTCAGGGATTATGGTTATTTTGATGTTGTTCTTACGCAACAGTGGGATGAACTTTTTTATCTTGACTCTGCTGGTTTAATAGTTGTTGATCATCCTATTGATACTGATGTTTATACTTCGATGACTAATTATCTTAATAAGGGTTCTACTGGCCAAATTTATACTACAACCACAGAAACACTTCTTTCTCCTGTGAGTGCTATTAATGAGCAAAGCCAAGACGTTTTAGAAGCGATACTTTTGCAGGATAGCATATTTACGCCAGGTATAAACGGTATTGCTAGTCCCACATGGGATAATATTGTTCAAAACCAATTAACGCTCAATTTGGGAGATCTCTCAAAAGCAGAAGCAATAAAATTGGTCATAACAGGCAGTGTAGATTGGGGCCCCGTAGAAACCTATTATGAATGGATAAACAAATTCCAAGGAGCAGCTACAGAAGAACTGACGTCTGATGGTACGCAAATTATGCCTGCCCCAAAAATGGAAATTTTAACTGATAGCGGTACATGGATAGAAGCCCCACAAGACCGCCAAATTCCACTACCAAGCGACTACACAGCACGAACATTCATTGTTGATCTAACAGGTTTATTCCCAGAAGACACTAAAAACTACGTAATCCGCTTTACCAATTTTTGGAATGTAACCTACGACTACATAGGCATTGACCTAACAACCCAGCAAGACATAACAATTACCACACTAAAACCAGCAGTTGCAGACTTTTATCAACTTTGGGAAACACTTTCAGTATCCTCCGGTGCTTTCACCCGTTATGGTGACGTAACAGCACTAATACAGGACACTGATGACATGTTTGTTATCGGACGACAAGGTGATCAAACTAGATTGCAATTCTACAGTGGAGATCTTCCAGAGCTTGTAGAAAACATGGAACGTGACTACTTCTTTGTTGTTGCATGTTGGTTTAAAGATCCACCAGGAGAATGGGGTTACGGTTTTACCTTCACTGTTGAGCCTTTGCCATTCCTTAATATGACGGGTTTTCCCTACACCAACGCTGAAAACTATCCCTATGATGCCTTACACATAACATACATAAAAGAATACAACGCAAGAATAATCACCTAATCAATACACGCCTTTTTTAGGAACTGCGCGAAAATAATGTGCACTTCTTTTTGCTGAAAGCTCGTGTAATTCCATTTTACGAATGCAAGTTATTGGTGGTGCCCTAAAGCAGGTTAAAGGGTAGTTTTCTTTTGAAGAACCAAAAGTTAATGATCAAACCAATAACTGTGTGATGCATGACTTCTAATTTTGAAAAACGAATCCCCTTTCGAACCAGCCGGCTGCACCAGATACGTAACGATAAATGCTTACGCTCAATACGCTGCGTATTACGTTCACCGGACAATACAACACTACCCTTAACATGAGATTAATAGGCAAAATTATCATCACAATAAACACACTTTATCCTAAACGCAGAAAGCAAAACAAGCAAAACATCCAAATACTTGTGCTCTCGCGTACCAAAGCAGTATGCCAAACTATCCTGATGTTATGGCCAATAGCCCACCAAGCCAACACTGATGAGATCTATCATGAACAAAAGACCCCATCTCATCAAACTCTGCAGCTTCAACTTCAACACGATCAGCCCAAACAACATCAACTTCCAAATCTTGATGAGTCTGAAGATAAGCATAATTTATTTTC
>JAITCR010000034.1 GCA_031282985.1 Nitrososphaerota archaeon
TAAGCGTTTGGCTCGTGGACTATTTGTTATTCTAAATCGTTGGAGATGCACAAAATCATGTTTGGCCTGCTCATAAATATGTTAGAATTTGGCCGTCAACCATTTTGATACATGACCCAGTTTTGAGGGTTCTATTCGTTAGAAATATTGTTGGACTGGAAAGTAAGTTGCTATATGACAGGTATGTTATGTCGTATAAAGCACACAGATGTATAAAAGTCATACTTGTTACGAAAAAATAATTTGTTTGTTGACTAAAATAACATGATGAGTAATAATTTGCATGATACGATATTAATAAATTGGAAGATGTATACATATATGGTCTGTGTTGTTTGGAGGTTGTAGTGTTCAAATCAAAGAAATCGGATAGTCAGGCTTTTGTGCATGTAGTAGATGTTTCAAAAAGTGTTGGCGATGCTAATACGTTGATTTTGGATGGTATTAATCTTCAAGTTTTCAAAGGAGAGTTTGCGGTTATTCTTGGTCCTTCGGGGGCTGGTAAGAGTACGCTTCTAAATGTTATAAGTGGTTTAGATAGACCAAATAGTGGTCAGGTTAGAATTGATCAAATTGAAGTAACAGCGTTAAATGAGGATACACTATCTTCTTTTAGGTGTCTTAATGTTGGTTTTGTTTTTCAGACGTATAATTTAATTTCAACACTTACTGCGTTAGAGAATATACAATTTCCCATGAAACTTGCAGGTTGTGAGGATGAGTCATTAATAGAGTCAAGGTCTACTGATTTGCTTACTGCTGTTGGTTTAATTGAAAAAGCAGGTCGTCTTCCATATCAGTTAAGCTGTGGGGAACAACAAAGAGTTGCAATTGCCAGATCACTATCTAATAATCCTTCATTAATTCTTGCAGATGAACCTACAGGAAATCTAGACTGGACCACCGCATTAGAGATAATTTCACTTCTCAAAAAATACAGTATTGAACAAGGAAAAACGATGATTGTAATTACTCATGATGAGCGTATGGCCGAGTTTGCTGATGTGATAATAAAGCTAAAAAGTGGACGGGTTGCTGAAATTGTTAGGCCTGCTTGATTTTGGAAAAGAAGAGTTTAAATGTAAAAAGTTTCGTTTTTTGCTTGTTTTTTTCGGATTAGTAATTTGTGTTTCGAGCACAATTTTTCTTATAACAATTAGTCAAAGTTTAGGTGTTACCGTTTTTTCGTCTTCGACAAAACTGTTCACTGCATCTACATCAAACACTATATCCAGCTACATGGGTCTTGAAAGTGTTCTAGTATTTCTCACAGGTGTCTTGACTATGTATTTTCTTTCGTCTACAATGATGGCGGGACGGGTTCGCGATATAGGTTTAGTTAAAGCTTTAGGAAATACTGACAAAAACGGTTTTGGATATTTGATGGCTGCGCCGTTAATGGTTGCGTTTTTTGCTTCCATAATTGGTGGGTTTGCGGGTTTTTCAGTATCCATAATTGTTATAGTTTGCTTATTTGGACTGGGGGCTTTTTCATCGTTTATCACAGGCGGTGTTATCATATCTGTTGGGGTTGCTGTGGTGTTTTTTTTGTTGTCTTGGGGTGTTTTTTCGTCTCAGACAGCTAAAGCGTTAAAAATGGTGTCTGTTAGTCTTCTTGCAGGGGATGAGTCTGCTTTTGATTTTAAGAAAGAGAAAATGGAGTTTATACCCCGAGTTGCTGAAAGGTTATCTTCAGCTTTTGGTGTTGCTTTGAAGAACATGTTTAGAAGTAGGTCTCGTTCTAAAATTTCTCTTGTTGTCTTTCTGTGAGTATTCTTTTGATAACTGTTTCATTTGTAGGTAATTTTGTCTGCTGGAATACTACACGAGGTTACGCAGATAGTGCGTTTGATCAAAATGTTCTCATAGTGGGTAACGCCTATTTTGTGGATGTTTATCAGAAAATGTTAAATCCAATTACAAATGTTGACCAAAATAAAGAAGTGCTGTCAGAAGTTAAATTTGCAGATTCATCATACATGATAAGCAAAGAATTCATTGAACAGTTGAACATGGTTAACGGTATTGTGTCTATTGATAAACGGTTTGTTGTTTTTACGCGTGTAATGGAAGTACGACGTATGGTAGTTGAATTAGATAAATTTAACGAGCCTCATTATGTAACGTATGGGGAATATCGTTCAACAGACTGTGTTGTAGTAGGCATAAACCCAGATCAGTTAATAAATGAAAATATACTTCAGAAGTTAGGCATTTCAACGTTAGGAAGATTAGATAACGCAGTTGTTGGTGATTCGCTTGCGGAGGCAATTTTTCAAAATCCTTACAAGCAAGATATTGAAGTTTACTCCTACGATTCTGCAGTCAGCTCAAACTTTAACATAACTAACGTAGTAATAGATCCACTTAACCATGGCTATGGCGCCTATGTTCCAGTGTCAGAGTTGCAGAAACTGTTCGCAGTTGATGGTTTTAACTTTATTTTAGTTAAAGTAGACGATCACAATAGTAGTACTGTTTTAGAGTTAACAAGTTTAGCTGCTAAATATGGTCTTGTGGTTAGCAGTTTAGATTCCCTACATAATGAGTACATTTCAAGTATAGATAAGCTTTGGCTGTCGATACTGCCCTTTACAGTATTAACAGTAATTACCGCTATGATTTGCCTGCTAAACTGCATGTTTGTCTCTATTTCATCACGTTTTCATGATTTTGGCATTATAAGAGCCATTGGAGCTAAATCGAGTTATATACCAAAAATAGTATTCTTTGAATGCCTCATACTTACCCTCGCCGCTGCACCAATAGGAATTATTTTAGGAACCACCTTTGACCTGCTCTTCCTATTACCAGTTAGCACGCTCTCACTACCATTCTTACTATACTCTCTAACAGCCATCATAGGCATACTATTTGGAATGTGCTACCTTTGTACACTTATAGTAATACGTCTAAAAAAACGAAACCCACACGAACTACTACAATAACTAAAATACGTGTTTACGTCCGAAACACACAATAATAGACCGCTTGCGAAACTAGATCCTGTTCGCATTAAGATGGCGTCGTAGATTAGTGCCATTATAATCACTTCTGCACAGATTATATCCAATTTGTCATCATATGAATACTCTACGAAACGTTTGATACGCAGAAAAAACCATTCAACCTCATTAAAACCTAAATTCTGTGTGTTTTGAGCACATACAAGAGGGGTTATTTGTTTGCAACATATTGTTTTAAGGCGTCTTCGGATAACCCACAGGTTTCAAATATAGCTCGTTGCGTCTTAGTAAGGGGATTTAACAATCGACAACCATCAGACATTAAAAATACTTTAATCTTCTCCAACTCCAAAAACAACCCCGCTTTACTCAAAGACATAGCCTTCAAAAAACCCTCAACCGACGCCACAACTCACAAATCACAATCAAAGAAACAAAACAACAAAACAACTTACCTCCAAAACATCAGACAAGTAAAAAGAACCACCTGCAACGCTCACACCACCACCTCTACAGCAGAGTTACCCGAAATTTCGCCACCCGACATAACAAAGTGGCCATTGCTGTACACACCACCGCCATTGCTATACTTAGGTGTATTGTTGAAAATTTTACCACCCGACATAACAAAAACACCACCACCAATACTCACACCACCATTGTTACCCGAAATCTTACCATTAGACAAGCGAAGAGTACTTCCACGACTGACATACACTCCACCACCACGAGCATCGTCAACATGAGTTACAATAATACCATCAAGCTTTAACTCTCCACCACCCGAAATTATAATGATAGTTTGATCATCTGTACTAAATATGTTGGAAAATTCAGTATTACTACTGCTTTTTAGTGTGATATTTTTATTATCAGGAATATTAGTGACCATTTAATGGCAATATCTTTATCAAGAGCTATAACAGTAGGCACGCCGTCTTTTGTGTCACTAATAGCTGCTCTAAGCGCAGACTCTGTTCCAACTTGTATAACACTTTGCCTTTCAACACTTGGCACAAACACGAAAACAAGCAAAGAAGACAATAGTACAAACATCAAAGAAACAATCGACAATTTTTTACGGGAATTATCTACTTGGATTTAAATTTAGCATCATTTAAGATACCTTCTTAACTATACAACTCGCATTTTTGAAAATAATGAAACAGGTTCTTTAACGTTTCGTGGGGATAAGCACAAGAGTAATAGTGTGGCTTTAGTTAGTTATGGATGAAAAAGAATTCATGTTTTCGATTTCGGTTTTTTCAGAGCCATGGTATATTGTTGGCATGAAACAAGCAGAAGATGCTATAGAAATTAAACTGGATTATTATAGAGGGACAAAGTTTCGATGTCCAGTTTGTGGTAAATTTTGCACTCAAGTTGAGAAAATACCGACACTTAGATCCTGTATTCAGTAGGCGAAATTCTGTTGGGTGATCCAAATTTTTCGTTAGTCTAGGTAGAAAGCGCAAATAACCATCGCTATTTAAGTCAACGAGAACGGTGACTAACGGAAAAATCGCCGTAGCAATGGTGTTTATAATTACTGAATACAGGTTCTTAAATTTCAACTTGAAAAGAGCTAGAAAAAGTCACATTTTCACGGGAGCTAAACATATACGATAAAACAATATATCGTATAGTTATAGTTGCTTAAAAGCGTCATTAAATTATGGCCATTAGAGAGGAGATTATAAAGTAAGCTCCGAACAGTAGAAACACTCCTACGCAGAATAGTGTGACTGCATAATGTACTCGGGTTGTCCAGAATTTTTGTGATTTAAAGATAAGTAGACCTACAAATGCGTACCATAAGAAATCAATAGACCAATGTAACCCTGCAAAAATGCCAAATCCCAATAACCCAAAGAGTTGCGCATTTGCAATTAAAACTGTTCCAATGGTTAGCCACCATAAAATAAAGCCTGCATTAACAGCAGATGTCCAAATGCCTGAGAAAAAAGAATCCTGCTTTAAACTTGCCGTAGATGTATCTTGACGATTACGATTTTTAAAGGCGTGAATACCCATAAAAATCATAAAACTGCCACCTATAACGCCAATTGCTGCCTGTACTCCTGTTGGAATTGTAAATTGGTTAAGCATGAAGTAAATTAGAATCATTAAAGGAAATTCTACTACGCCATGTCCAAGAGCAAGTAAAACCCCGGCTATCTTGCTTTTGGCGGCTTTTTGTATTGTAACTGCAAATAATGGACCCGGCATTAGAACGCCACTTAGGGTAATCATTATAACTGAGCTTAAAAACAGGTAAAAATTTGATTCCAAGCGGTTTCCTCTGTCTTCTTTGGAGATCTTTTTTAGAGACATTGTTTTATTTAGATATAAATGGTTTACTCGTGGTAGGGTTTGTTTTCAAATAAGGTTTTTTGTATTTTTATTATTTCTTCACTGTTTTTAGCTGTAGTGTATTGGTCAAGGAAGCGTTTGTTTAACTCGAAAAATGTGTGTCCCCATGGAAAAATTTCAAGCATGTCTTCTGCTTCGGCTTTAAATCCTGCAATATATAGCGATGCTGTTATGGCTTCTGCTGTGGTTAGTTTGGTTAGTTTTCCAAAATTTACGGGGTTGCTTGCAATTAAAATGGGTAAACAGCGGCTTGTGCCTCTAACGTGTTCTGCTAAGACTTTTTGGGCTTGTTCCCAGCTGCAATCTAGGGCGGCTAATCCAAAGTTTTCAAGTCGTTCACGGTCAGCTGGTGAGAAAGCAATTTCACTAAAGGGGTTAAGTACTATGGCGCGTTTAGGTAAGAACTTGATTTTTTTTACAATGCGCACAAACCCTCTGCGTCCTAATCGTAGGGCGGTGTTTTTTTTAGGGTCATCTTGTGCTGCATGGTATACGTTAATTCTTACAGGCAGTGCTTTGTTTGATGAGTTAGTTTTTTCTTCCACAGTTATTATTGCCTCTTGTGGCTCATGGGGTCTATAAACATTTTTGGGATCCAATCTATGATGTCTGTTGCAAGCATATGAGAACCAATGTTTGATGCAACGAAATCTCCGCAAGCACCATTTACAAACGCTCCTGCAACGGCAGCTTCAAAAGCAGGTGTTTTCTGTGCTAATAATCCTCCAACGATGCCTGAGAGTATGTCACCTGTTCCACCAACCGTCATACCCGCGTTACCTGTGAAATTCAATTTAGCCCTATTTGAACTGCAAATAATGTCTACTTGGCCCTTAACAAGTAAAACAGCATTAAATTCTTTGGCAATTTTTTGAACAAGAGTAATTTTATCCTCAAGGTCTACTGGAAGCGTTTGTCCTGCAAGAACAGCAAACTCTCCTTCATGAGGGGTGAGTACTAAAGGAACTTGTAAAGACCGCTTAAATTTAGCAAACGCTTTTAACCCGTCAGCATCCAAAAGCAATGCCTTGCCCGCCTTTTCAACTCTATCAATAAACATTTTTACAAACTCTGCCGTCTCACTCTTCAGCCCCAACCCCGGACCCACCACAACAGCGTCAATCATAGCTAAATAAGGCTCTAATTCATCCACATTGTCTGAATTAAGGTTGTTTCCATAAAGTTTTATTGAAATCAAATCAGGAGACATTGACGATATGGCTTGAGCAGTTTTTTCGGGAGATGCTGTATAGACAATGTCTACACCGGTGCGTAAAGCAGCAACAGATGCAAGAGTAGGCGCCCCCGAGAAAACGTTACTACCCCCAACGACCAGTAATCGTCCAGAATCGCCCTTATGCATACCTGAAAAACGTGGCTTTACCGCCAAGTTAACGTCGCCTGGGCCTGCAAAACGCTCAAACTCTACAGGTAAACCAATATCACAAACTGTTAAAACGCCAACAAAGTCCTTGGCATTATCTAACCCCGTTTTAGGTTTATAAAAAGTAACAGTTAAATCAGCTTTAACAGCGCAACCTAAGACATCACCAGTGTCAGAATCTATCCCTGTGGGTACATCAACTGCAATTTTAAACCCTTTCAAAGAATTAATAACCTCAACTAACTGCAATATGGGTGCTTTTAGTTTTTCCTTGATGCCCGTTCCCAATAAAGCGTCAACAATAACAGCATCAGTTGCTTTCACTGAAGGTATGGCAGAACTATCTGAAACTTCAAAAATAGCTATGCGATCCATTACGGGTTTTAAGGCATTCCAGTTTTGAATTGTTGAGGGATGATGAATATCTTTACTTTTTCCAGCTAAAATGATCTCAACAAAGTAACCTTGTGCTAAAAGATGACGTGCAGCAACAAAACCGTCACCACCATTTCCACCTAAACCACAGAAGAACGTGATCTTTTTTGTGTTTGGAAAACGTTTCTGAATTTCTTGGGTAATATTTCGCCCAGCATTCTCCATAAGCTGCAACAAGCTTAGGTCATAATATTCAGAGTTAGTTTCTATAGCACGCATTTCACGGCTGGAAATCGGGGCGATCACGTTTTTTGTTTGCATATTTAACACTATAGTATAAATTTGATTTTTGTAAGATAAAGGTTATCTATTTAATGTTGTATACAAAGCATCAACAAAACACAGCCAAACAACAAATCTGTTGTAAAATCACAGAGGATATGGATGTGACGGATAATTTTTAGAAAAATCGTAAGGCGGGGTAAACAAGTTTAATGTTGGTAGTTTGCTATTTTCCAATGCGCTCATGTTTTTTTTGCAGTATAGTAACCTGAGTGGTTTGTTGTAACTTCTAAAAGAGGTTTTTTTCGAATTGTGGCGAATTTTATATATTCATGATTTTTTAAGCGTTTTAAAAGTGCTAAATATGTCTCTATGTGAGTTGTGAATTTTAAAAAACTTCAAAAAAGGCTTTAAATGTTGGATTAAGTGTTCAAAATGGTTTCATTTGGGCCGTTTTTTCTTCAAAAGGGTGTTTTTAGATGTTTTGAATGTTTGTTATCTTTTTTATTTGTACGAAATTTTTTCGAATGGTAAAAATTTACAATAAACAGTTAAATTGGTAAGGCATTATTTTGTGTTTTAAAAATGTTTGTGTAAATGTGTCTATTATTGCCTGTTTTAACAAATTTTTTTGCTCGAAAAATAAGGCACTCTGTTTTTTGAGGAACAACTTGCGAGTTTGTGAAAACTTTTTTTATTAACTGTCAATAGAGTTGTGTAGGAGCATAGTATAGATGCGTAAATTTTTTGCATTTTTGTTACTTTTCTTTTTCATATGTGAGATTTTTGTAGGGTGAATAGGTCCTGTTTCAGTGTCAGAGTTGGTTGAGGGCTCTTGAGTACAAAAATGCTCTGAGCAGCCACGGCATAATGTAGGGGTTGTTGTAGTGGATGGAAAAATTTGGTCATCAGAAAGATTTTGGGTTAACTTGACATCATAATCAGATAGACCTTGAGCTCCGCAAGTGTAGTGGATGTAAACTGAGCTTCTGGTTGCTTCTTCGGTTCAGCATCATACACTTAACACACTTTATCAAAGGCTTCACATCGCGCGCAGAAATCGCAAAGCATGCAATAAGAGAATTCATGGAAGGAAAGCCCTTCCAAAAATAGAAAGATTTTTGCCATGTTTTGAATATATAAACGTAGATTGTACAGGTATTAAAATTTGACCGTTTACCCAAGGAAACGTTTTAGTACCTGTCACCCCTACATCAAAGGCATACATGGTGGCAAATGTGAAATCAACAATTGCGAACCTGTTATATCAGACGTACAAGGAATAGTACGTGGAAGAAAAAAAAGACGGATGGAATCTGCTAAACGTGTAGAGGCATATATCATGACAAAACCACAAAACCATATAAATAAATTAAATAAAAACAAAAAATGGATAATCATAACATCTACTATAATCATAATTATAGCACTATTGGTCTTTTTAGCATACACATACAGACCAACTCAAAACACGCCCCCACAAAACACGCTAACGCCTGCTCTAACACCAACACCCACACCAACCACAACTGCAACTACAACACCCACAACTGCACCTACCCTAACACCAACACCAACGCTTACACCTGAACCAACACCAACTGCAACACAAACGCCCGAATCGGAAATAGACCCCGAACCAACACCAACCAGACAGGACTAACTAGGAGCCTGTCCTCAATATTTTTAAAAATTTTATTTGGTGAAACGAGAAAATAACGGTATCTTTCATTTTTAATTGTGTTTTATGCAATGTTAATGATGTTAACTTGTGTGTATTATTACAATTGTATGTATTCAGCTCTTTGTCCAGTTGTTAATGAGGCGGATTTTCATTTGCTCAAACATGTCTAAGCCCCGTTTGTTCCATGTAGTAAGTAAATAGGGTCATCATTGTCTCATAAATAACGGCACCTTTCTCATTACACAAAGTACCCATGACTTTACGCTAAACCACCAACCACGAAACGCGCACTCCACACCATTATTCGTAGCCCCAACCCTCAACTAAAAAACGTAAACCAATACTCAAACCCATTCTCCACTTACCCATAAACACAAAACAACCTTCAACTTATAGAAACAATCAAACCAAAACCTAAACCACTCCTCACCCTCCACTACAAAATACTTAACCTCCCCAAAAAGACCCCATCACTAAAGACCATGCCAAATAATTACACAACTCTTTAAAACTCCCATACAACCCCTGCCCCCAACACTGCTCCAACACCTCCTCAGCCGCCCGAAACAAATGAACCCAACAACGCTACAACCGCTTAGTAACCAAATCTCATAAAGCGAGCTTTCATTGGACCTCTTGCGAAACTATCATTTTTTCGTAGTTGCAGATGCCGCAGATTAATTTGAATCTTAAGCTGAAACGTTTTCTACAATTACGATAACGGTCAGATACGATTTTAAGACGCTTCATCAGACTAATCACTTGCTCATTTAAGACTCGTTCACTTGAAACCCTGCGATTAAATATCTTATCTGCTTTAGTCAAAAACTTCTTTTTACTTCTCTTTACTGGAATCACTAAATGAGCATGAAACTTTGTGATTCCAGTGTACCCTGTATCTACAACTGCCTTAACTTTAGAATCGATTTTTAACTTTAACTCTTTAAACAACCTAAAATCATGACGTCTACCATTAGTAGAAGAAGTGCAAATTATTTGCCCATCAGCTTTGTTTACAACCGCCTGAGTCTTTATCGTGTGCCGCTTTTTCTTACCGCTATAGTATTGTTTTTGCTTTTTTTAGGACGCTCAATTGGTGATTCTGTAGTATCAATCAAAACAACCTCATACTCCATATTACTCTTCAACAAAGCTTTATGGCCAGGTAAAGAAAACGTTCCATCCTTGACCAAAGTATCCTCAACACAACGAATCATACGGTACATGTTGCTTTCATCAATTTGGTGACTTGCAGCAATATGTGCATACGTTCGGTACTCGCGAATATATTCCAAAGTCGCAAGCAACTGCTCCTCAAGAGGTAACTTGGGATTACGACCACCCTGTACATGTTTAAGAACAAAGGCGCAATGCAGTATTTTCATCATTTTTTCAAAAGTAACACGTTTAACACCCGTTATCCGACGAAACTTTTCATCACAATAGCCAACCAATGTATCAAACTTCACACGATCACCTATAAATCAAAACAAATCTCATAAAGTGAACTTTCATTAAAGTGCGATAGAAAAACCGGTTTTATCCTGCTAACCTTTACTTTTTACCCCGCTAATTTTCAACCCAAGGCAGCTGGAAAAAACACCGA
>JAITCR010000062.1 GCA_031282985.1 Nitrososphaerota archaeon
CAACATTTGGGGTATATGGCAACCGGATGACATCTCGCAAACAATTTGGAACCAACTGCAAGATAAACAAAACAAACATGGACTAAAACTTGACATAGTCTTTGAAGACCCAAACTATCCCGTCACAGGAAAATATAACAACACTTACTACTGTATTGTGTAAACCTTATTTGTTAATGTGTGTATATTTTGTTGTTGGCTGCTTATGTGTGAAGTGAATCTTCGTGTTTTAAAAATTAAAGATGGTACTGTTATTGACCATGTAAATGGTGGTTACGCGTTAGATGTTATAAAAATTTTGGGTATCACTGGTAAAGAAAAACGTGTTATTACTATTGCTATTAATGTTTCTAGTAAGCAGTTTGGTATAAAGGATATTGTTAAAATTGAAGGTCGTGCTTTAAATTCTGATGAAGTTAATAAGATTGCTCTTGTTGCTCCCCATGCTTCAATAAATATCATTAGAAATTATGCTGTTGCTGAAAAACTTGCCGTAAAACTTCCTCAAACTATAACTGGTATAGTAAAATGTGTAAATCCTGTCTGTATAACAAATAGTGATGAACCAATAAGCTCCAATTTTAGTGTTGAATCCGTAGAGCCTCTTATTTTAAAATGCCATTACTGTGGATGTGTGCTTGAAAAAAGTGACTTGTTAGCGCAAATGTAGTTATTTATAATAATTTTTCTTCTGCTAACCAAAACAACCTTTTAAAATATGCTTGAGTTAAACGTTTGCCCTGATTTAACGCAGGGCACTCTGCTGTTGCATTAAACACATATTTTTGTTGTTCTTGGTCAAATTTTAACTCAAACGGGTAAAATCTGCAAATCATTGGTCTAAAACTGTAAATACTGCAATCATTTTGTTTAAGGAAAAAACATTTTTCATCATGTGGTGTTTTCATTTCAAACATGTATGGTTGCTGGTCTGTAATTTCAAAACAGAATTCATTTGTATTAATGTCTGTTTGTTTTTGAATTTCTTCTGCTTCCTCTTCAAGCATGATAATGTGTCGTGTTTTTTCTTTTGTGTTTCCGCAACAGAGGGTACATTTGTTGCATTCAAATTTTAGATTTTTTGGATAAAAGAAACTCACTTTAACTCAACATACCTAAAGAGTTGTTGCCTAAAAACTTCTTGTTTAACAAGGGTTTAGGGTTGTTTGATGCGGTGTCCTTCTCCGTATTGGTAAGGTCTGTTTAAGTTTTTTTCAAGTTTCTTTTTGAATACTTCATCCATGTTTATGTTTGGGCAAGCAAGTCTGCTGGCATCTAAGAGGTAAAACATTACGTCAATTATTTCTTCGGCGATTTTTTCTTCTGGGAGTCCCTTTTTCCATGCATCGCTAGCTTCACCAAGTTCTATAAAGGCGAAGAGTAGTTTTTTAGGTATGTCTTCGGGGTTATTATAGAAACCTTTTGCTAAAACTAATGCTTCAATTTCTTTTTTCATTTCTTCAAGTTGCATAGGCTTTGCGGCTCTTAAGCAGAAAAATACGTTATGTTATTTAAATAGTACACGGATTTTTTGTTTTTGTTTTCCGTAACCCATAAGAAGGTTGTAACATACTAATTCTCATGTTAGGTATGAATAAAACAGTAACTGCTTTGCTTATTTTTTCTTTATTGTTATCTGTTTTTATCATAGTATCTACTGATGCTGTTAATGCTCAAAATGCCAGTGTTATTCGAATTAAGGAGGATGGAACAGTGACTGGTACTGATAAAATTAGGCATAGCGGCGTGGTGTATACTTTAACTGGCGATTTATCTGCAGGTGTCGGTTCGAATGAGGCGTTTATTTTTGTGGAGCGGAGTGATATAATTTTTGATGGCGCAGGTTATACTATTCAGGGTTCTGGTTTAGGTTCTGCGATTTGTTTGTTAAGGAGTCAGAATGTTACTGTTGAAAATTTTGTTATACGTGATTTTAGTAAGGGTATAGATTTTTGGACTGTTGAAAATTGGCCTTCAGATTCTAATTATCTATCTAAGCCTTCAGCATCTAATAACAAAATAATTAACAATGTAATTGAAACTAGCCGTAATGCGAATAGTAATAGAACTAGGGATGCGGGTTGGTGTATTTATCTTACTGATGCTATGCAGTCAGTAATTTCTAGTAACACTTTTACTTGTCAAAACCCTCAAGGTGGGGTTTATTTGGGTAATTCAACAAGAAATACAAATTTAGTTAACAATAATTTTGTTGGCTGTAGGATTTATAGTTTGGTTTCTAATCAAACAGTTGCTTATGGAAATACTGTTGATGGAAAATCCTTGGTTTATCTTGACGGTAAATCTAATCAGGTTTTTGAAGAGGCAGGGCTTGTTTATCTTTTTAACTGTAGTGGTATTTCTGTAAAAAATGTTAATCCTTCATATGATTATGCAGTTACTATACAGATGGTTGACACAGTTAAGAGTGATGTATCAAATAGTGGTGGGTATGTTCTTTTGATTAATTCAAGTCAAAATAGTATACATGATAATCGGTTAAATTCAGTAACATTTGATGCAAGTTCATATAACAAAGTGTTCGCTAATACTGTTACTGATTTTAGCGTTTGTATAAAACTGTATGGAGATTCAAATTTTAACACAATATATGGTAATGCTCTTTTAGATACCCTCTACTCCGTTGACGCTGAAAATGTGCACACTGCTGGATCTGAAACTGTAGCTATTCAGTTAGGTGATCCTCAATTTGGTGGAGCTTTCAATAATAATATTCATAACAACACTATTATTAGTCATGATTGTGCAGTTAAATTAATTCTAAGTTCAAATAACACTATAGCAGATAACCTGCTTAAAGACTGCCGAACAGGCATACTACTTGGTAAATCACATTTTAACGTTTTTACTGAAAACAATGTAACATCCTGCAAATACGCTGTAGGCATATATGCTGAGTCAAGCAACAATACCTTCTTCTGCAACAACTTTATAGATAATGAAATACAATGCATCGAAACACATTATCCAACATTACTCTCCGAAACTGAAACATACTCCATAGGCAACACATGGGATAATGGCAAAATGGGCAACTATTGGAGCACCTATAACGGCATTGACGCAAACAATGACGGTATAGGCGATACACCCTACACAGTATTCGAATACATGATAGACAACTACCCCTTAATAAAAACCTTCCAATTTTTCCACTCCCTCCCACAATACGACCCCCCCTCAACTCCAACACCAAACAACGACAAACCCTTAATTACCCAAGAAAAACTGCCCACAATCATAGGAGCAATCATAATCCTTAGCATCATCAGCGGCATAATACTATACTTCAGACGCCTAATCTTCAGATAACACAATAGACCTGTTCGGAAAACTAGTTTCCTCCTTGATTGTGTGTCGATACATTTAGTTGAATGATTTTCATTGCACTCTTCTCAAAGTTGTATATTCCACAAATCAAAGATACACGCAAACCATATCTTTTCCGCTTATTCCTATACATATACTTTAAAATCTTAAAACGCTTAATCCACGCATTAACATGCTCAATAAATATACGTTGCCTAGACAAATCACGATTACACGCTTCCCTTTTTTGCTTAACTTTTGATTATTCTTGCATTTTACCGGTGTTTTACTATTCAAATACAACTCTAAAATCCCCTGATAACCCTTGTCTGCTATAGTGGAATAGGTTAATTTTTGCACTGTATTGTAGTATTTGTTGTAACACGCAGGGTAGTTTTTCGAAAAGTTATTCTGATGTACAGGCAAAAGGATGTACAGGTTGATGCCTAAGGAACTGTGCGAAAATAATGTGCACTTCTTTTTGCTGAAAGCTCGTGTAATTCCATTTTACGAGTGCAAGTTATTTATGCACAGTTCCTAAAGGTGAAAGTCTGCAAAAAGCCGCGTGCATCTGCTTTAGAAGGTGCAGATTTTAAACTATTCCACTAACAACATTTAGAAGTAAAGATTTTCTTTGCGGATAATTGAGAGGCTTACGCGGAGTTGATCCCGCCTAAGCTACTGATTCAAACGAAAGTTCAGACGCATGGGGTGGAACGAAATAATTTCCGTCAACGTCATTGATGTGATCGGTTTCGTCGGAAAACCTGTATGGTTTCACGTAGTTTGTGTGTGATTGATTTGACGGTTTTTCTGTTTGCCGTTTTCACGTCAACGGCTCACGAGAAGAAATCTGGAATCTCACATATAATCCCTTTTGAAACTCTCCATAATTATATTATAAAACTTTTGATTACTTAAACTCAAACAAAACAAACAAAATAATAAAACCAGTTTTACAACAGATTTTACATTAATTATACCATAAATCTAATATTGTAAGTGAAATTCTTTCAATATGTTTTTGGATTGATATCTGATGGTTGATGAGTATACGGCTGATTTTCCAAGTGAAGTAATTAAAGAGGGTAAAGTGGAGGTTTTGGTACCAAAGTTGTCGGCTTTTGGTGTTGTGCCGTCGGATTATGCTCCGTCGAGGGCACCGGTTTTTTATAATCCTGTTATGGAGTTTAATAGGGATTTGTCTGTTTTAGTTTTTAGGGTTTATCAGCGTTTGGTTAAGCGTGAAATTAGTATTTGTGAGCCTTTGACTAGTCAGGGTATTAGGGGGGTTCGTTATGCTGTTGAGGTTGAAGGTGTTAATCGTGTTTTGCTTAGTGATATTAATCATCATGCTTATGAGTTGGCACGGTATAATGTGGGGCGTAATAATTTGCAGGATAAGATTGTTTTGGAATATAGGGATGCTAATTGTGTGTTGAATTGTAATGCTGCTCCTAAGAAGCGTTTTGATGTTATCGATATTGACCCTTTTGGAACTCCTGTGCCGTATTTGGATTCAGCATTTAGGGCGCTTAAGAATGGGGGTTTAATTGCTGTGACGGCTACGGATTTGGCGCCTCTTTGTGGTGTTCATGCGAAGGCGTGCGTTAGGAAGTATGGGGGTAAGCCTATGCGTACGGAGTATTGTCATGAGCTAGCGGTCAGGCTTTTGGCGAGTTGTATAGTGCAAGTGGCTGCTAAACAGGATATGGGTGTAAAGTTTCTTTTTAGCCATAGCAGTGATCATTATATTCGTGTTTATGCTCAGGTTAGTTATGGTTGTCAGAGGGCGGATGATAGTCTTAAGAAGGTGGGTTATATTTTGCACTGTTTTAATTGTCTGCATAGGGAAACTGTTCATCAGTTATCGGGGAGTTTAGTTTGTCCGGAGTGTGGTATAAAAATGGATTATGCTGGGCCTTTATGGATTGGCAGTATAAATGATGCGGCATTTATTGATGCTGTTTTTGTTGAAAATAACATGGTTACGTTTAGAGGTAAGCTTAGGCTTGATAAGCTTTTGTCACAGATTAAATCTGAGGCGGAGGCGCCTATTACTTATTATGTGGTAGATAATGTTTGTAAGAAGCTTTGTTTACCAGCAACGTCTGTGCAATCTTTTGTGTCAGCGTTACAAAATGGGGGTTATAGGGCGGTGCAGACGCATTTTAATACTCGAGGTATAAAAACGGATGCGCCAGCGGCTGTTATGCAAAAAACACTTAAACAGTTAGTGTGTAGAACCTAAAATTTAAGGTGTGTAAGTAAAAAGTTTAAAGCAAACAATGGTTCTTTCTTTATTTCTAAAGTATTGGTGCGTAATAAATGATGATGAATGATAAAATTGCAGTTATCGGCGCAGGCATGATGGGCAGTGCCATAATTAAGAGTCTTCTTAAAGGTGGGTATAGAGGGCAAATTACCGCTGTGGATATTCAACTTCAAAAATTAGAAGCGTTAGAAAAATTAGGCGTAAAAACTTGTTCAGATAATCAGAACGCTGTTAATAACGCAGATATTGTTTTCATTATTGTTAAACCGGGGGATGTTGAAAAAGTTCTTAAAGAAATAAACATGGAAGTTAAAGGTAAACTGGTAATTTCTGTTGCTGCAACAGTACCTTTGGCATATTTGTGCAAACATGCACCTGACGCTAAAATTGTACGTATAATGCCAAATTTAGGTGCCATGGTGCAAGCTGCTTATACAGCTTATTGCTGTGAAACAAATATAACCTTAGAAGAAAAACAAAAAATCCAAACATTACTAAACATGATGGGCACATGTGACGAAGTAGACGAAAAATACATGGATGCCATCACAGCAGTTAGTGGAAGCGGTCCAGGTTACATGTCAATAATTATTGAAGCATTAACATATGCAGGGCTAAAAGCAGGTTTACCTAGAAACATTGCCTTAAAAAGCGCTGCCCAAGCCGTCCTTGGCACAGCAAAGCTAGTTCTTGACTTAAATGAAGAACCCGCAAAAATCAAAGACATGACAACTACCCCCGGTGGAACAACCATAGAAGCTATTTATCAAATTGAACAAAGTCAAATAAGACCTGCAATGATACGTGCTATAGAGGAAGCTACAAAGAAAAGTGCCCAAATCCGCGAAAAACTCAACCTCACATGAGAAAACTGTATAGGCAACCTCCGAAAACTCACGTTTTACACTTCAAATCGATAAAAACAAAATAAATACAACAGTTGCCCCATACAAACTTCCTTGCTATGCTTTTACTGCACATTATACCCTTGATAGTTAAGATGTTTTCGGAGATGGCCTTCAATGTCTGGGTTCTTCGGCTACCGCATCCTCAATTCACCAATCTCTGGCAGTTCGACAATACGCC
>JAITCR010000149.1 GCA_031282985.1 Nitrososphaerota archaeon
GAGTGTCGGTGGGCTAATTTGAAGCGTGCTTTGTCTGATTTGATGCCTAAATGTGAAACCCTGCAAGAAACTGTGTACACTCATTTTGGAGAGTGTAATTCTTAAACTATTCTGCTATACAACATAAACAATTGCGTTATTCAGCAATTATTATTGAGGACAGGTTCTAAATCTTTATACGACTGAATAGCTACTTTTAATTGATGATTAAATTGGCTAATACATCATATATAGAAAGTATACAAAAACTAGGTATGATGAAGGGCATACCAATAACACGCTTTTTTGACCGTATCGCAATTGAACGTGCCATAGACCGATTTCGCCTTAAACCTTTAACTGAAGATGAACAACTACGATGCCTTAATACAGTAGTGACTTTTCGTGAAGAAAATAACACTGTGGCGACTAAAACAGAGACACAGGGTTCTAAACTATTGATAGCATCTAAACCTATTGCAGTAGCAACGTCGTCAGTACGGCAAGTTTTGTTGCACGGTGGGATGGTAGGTCCACATCTGCATCATGAAGGAAAAATTTACAAACTCTCTGCTGAGCAATGGAATAACTTTGCAAACATTGCGCTAGAGGAACTTCGTAACAAATTTGCCCAAGTTAAGACTATCTCCTTTGATAATTTTGTGAAAGTTGCTGAAGCAGTCGAAGAAGTAATTTGACAATCAAAAAAAATAAGTCCTCAGCATCTTCTTTTTTTAACCCAAAACAAATAACTAAATGTACTTTGTTTGTTACGCATGAATGTAATTTACGCTGTCAATACTGCTATATAGAAAAGAAAAATGCTGTAATGTCGCTTGATGTTGCTCAAAAAGTTGTGGATTTTGTATTCCAAAAAAATCCAAAGGATTGGAAGCTTGAAATTGGTTTCTTTGGTGGTGAGCCGCTTCTTGAATTCGAGAGGATAAAATTAATTGTAGAGTTAATCAAGAACCATTCTGCATATAGCAGTTCTAAAGTAAGTATATCCATAAATAGTAATGGAACAATTTTTAATAAAGAAATATCCGATTTTATGCTATCTAATGATATAGTTTTCTGTGTAAGTTGTGATGGGCCACAAAAAATGCAGGACGTTACGCGTAAATATAAGAATGGGCAGGGTTCATCTGCGACAGTAGAGAAAAACATTCAAGAGGCATTATTGTATTTCCCGTTTCTTCCAGTAAATGCTGTTTATTCTGATCAGACATTGCAGTATCTGCCTCAAACTGTTGATTATCTGGTTAATTTAGGTGTAAAAAACATTTACCTTAACCCAGATATATCTGCTAAATGGACACAGAGCAATGCAGAGCAATTTCCTGAAATTTATGGAGTTTTGGCTGAGACGTATATTCAGTTTTATTTGCAAGGTAAACCAAAATTCATCAGCCTCATAGATAACAAAATGTCAATAATTTTACGTGGCGGCTATGGACCATTTGACAGATGTAGAATGGGTTCTGGTGAGTTGGCTTTTGGTACAACTGGTAATGTTTACCCCTGTGAGCGTCTTGTGGGTTTTGACGATGGAAAGACTAACTGTATGGGTAATGTTGTTGATGGTACAATTAAACCTGCTTCATGTAAAATTGTACCTAGTGCTGCTACAAATACTGAATGCTCTCAGTGCGGGTTTAGTGAGTATTGCATGAACTGGTGTGGCTGTACGAACTATCATTCCACAGGAAGTTATGATATGGTTTCAGCTTTTATGTGTGCTCATGAACGTGCAATGATAAACGTTGCATATCAGACAATTCAGAGAATGAATGGGTACGGAGTAGACCTCAGCCATCATGTTCAAGGTACGCCACTTGTTAACGTGGTAACTAATTTTGGTAATCGCTAATAGACTTCTTGCAAAACTACTTTTTTTTCAAAGCTGTCAGTGACGAAGAGGGGTGAAACCTCAAACTAAAGCGTTCTTAGCAATTGCAGAAATAACTAAAATCACTGTAGCTACATAGTTTTGCAAGAAGTCTAATGTCTTTTTCTAAACGTCTTTGGAAATGTTTTTTTCTCTTTTTTACTTTAAACCCTAAAATTCCATGGAGTGTAACTATGTCAAAGTATTGGGGTGCGTAAAACAGTTGAAACGGGATTTACGGTAAATTAACAGTTACCAAGTAGCATGACATAGTTATATTACACGTAATTATAAATATGTTTAAAAATGTTAGAAACCGCGAATTCGCCCGCAAATCCAATTTTAACGGCACATATGCCTCATTGCGTCAGCATAGTTATATTTTTCGGGATTTTAGGCACATAAAGCACCTAATCTGTAAAAATCTATTCTATGTTGGCACACTACCAAAAACTCTTTTGAAAACATCATATCTGCACTAACTACGCAATCCTAGTAATAAATTTAATGTTAACAGGCTTTAGTATCGTATCGTTCGTTGGTGTCCGCATAACCATTTACACCAAACCCGCCTATAGCATAAATTTGGCCGTCAACAGCAACAACCCAAACCAGACCAAGCCTGAATCATTGGTTTTTTTGGTTCCAAGGGTTTTCAACTAACTCTGATGCGGAAACAGGCTTAACTGCTGTTACAAATGAACCAGTTATGAAAAAGAGAATCAGCAAAAGTAGACTATTTTATTCATTTGCTCTCAACTTTTTCCTTTCTTTTAAGTAGAAAAATAAACCGCCAATAATTCCAATGGTCAAAATTAATATAACAACAGCTACCGTAGTTTTGTTGGTTAAAGAAAACTTTGTATTCGATGATAAAGTGCCATGATAACCAATTGGTACATACTGTTCATTTAAAGAAGAAATTTCACCACCACACCAACCCCCAATTACATACAAAAGATCATCAACAACAGCTACACCAAAACCCTCCCGAATCGTAGGCACATCCATGGTCAACCAAACACCACTTATAGGATCATAAACCCGATTATACATTATTGTAGTTGTATTGTACAATGTCATAGACTGTAACGCTGGCATATTGGACGATGTAAACTCGTAGAAGAAATCACTTGTGAACATTATAAAATAGACTTTTTGAGGCGCATAAAGACCAGATGTAGCACCCGCGGCACCACCAGCAGTCCATGATCTCTTGCTAATATCCTGTATATATGAAACGTTCCCTTCACTCCACATATCAATTTTTGGATCATAAACCATAATTCTTTGCCCCTCATATTCAAAGCCTAAATTGAAAATAGTAAATATGCCTATAACTACTATTTTGTCATCTACAACAGCTGAAACAAGAGAAGCCGGCATCGCAGGTGTTGCAGGCATACGTGTTTTATTAGTCCAAAAATTGGCAATTGGATCATACATGTGTAAATCGCAACCGTTTATGACGAAAATTTTTCCATCTACAACACCTGCCTGCAAGTCTGCTCCACCAAGCGGCATGGATGCTTTAGTGCTCCAACTATTAGTAGCGGTATCATAAACCTCATTCACACAACCTCCAACACGAAAAGGACGCCCCCTGACACGAGAAACTCCTTCTTCACCACCTATGCAGTAAATTTTGTCTTCATATGCAACTATGGCAAAATAGCCTCTGGGTGTAGGCATAGGTGTCAAAGTAACCCACGTATCCGTTTTAGGATCGTAACGCTCAGTTGTGCCTACATATTCATAGCTTTCATTTACTGCATAACCGCCAATAGCATAAATTTTCTCATCAACTGTCACAACACCCAAACCAGCTCTTGCATGAGTCATTGGAGTTTTCGCATTCCAAGAATCTTCAACATGCGGGTTTAATCCCTGTATTGACAAGAAACAAATCGAAATTAAACAAATGTACATCACAAACTTTAGTGACATAAAAAATAACATAAAAAAGGAATATTTGAAGGTTAGCAAAAGAGAAAAGCAAGCCAGAGTATCATTAGGGTTATGAAACTTGCAAGTATGAATGGCATTAACGGAGCTTTTTTTGAATATTCA
>JAITCR010000173.1 GCA_031282985.1 Nitrososphaerota archaeon
CTTTAATTATTGGTACGTCTGTTAAGCAGGAAAAGTCAGTCTACAGCACTATTTCGGGAATTCTCGCAGGAACAGTAACTTCATTGTTTCAAAAATCTCCATGCGACTGAGTAGTTACAAAAATTTAATTGTGTATGCAGAAATCGATCGATGTATGACTGACGCTATACAAGCGATCAGCGGTTGTACTCTTGGGCATCGTACTTTAAAATATGTTGATTATGGAAAATTTGTTGCTACTTTTCTAAATCTTACATCTGACAAAGCTGTACGAGTAACAATACGGGAAAGCTGTGACATTAAAGGTAACCCTCAAGAGATCATTGAAACAATGGCTAACATGCCTGAAAATGATGTTGTAGCTATTGAAGAAGTTACGGTAAACATTGCCGCCGATGATTTACTTGGTTTTCCTAAGAAGCGTGAACTTTGTACTGTTTGTGGTGAAAGAATAATTGATGGACATGACATGACAGTTAATGACAGACACTTTGTCGGGCTTGTGCTAATGGTAAATATAGTGGATTAGTTTAAAAAATGTATTTATAAGATCCACAAAAATCCATACCACACACAATACTTCTGGTGCAAAATTTAAGCTATTCCACTATATTATGATGTTAAATTAGAAAAGGAGGCTTAATTGAGTGGTGGTCAAACGTGTTGTTGATGATGCTTTAAGTAGAGTTAAAAATTTTGTAGCTAACCTCGATGATATACTAGTTGAGCAAGTTGTTTTAGGTTAGGCTATACGGGTGTACGGCTTAGTGATGGGCATGTAGGTCTTTGTTACACTTTTCAACCTGAAATAGCGCAAACAGCTCAGCGCTGTCAAGTATCCGACTTAGCTGGAACACTTGTGGGCACATCAGCCTTAAAATTAGCTGAAAAAGCGAAATCTTGGGAATTAAGCGAAAGCGTAGTAGGTTTTGCAGCATTAAACGCGTTATCTTAGATTGTTGTGGAGCAAAATTTGCAGAATTATACTATCTTAGATGGTGATGTGATAAATATATGTCTCTAAGAAAAACTGATGTCGTAGTTCTAATGGGCTACATAGCGCCAATGGTTCCACATATCAAATCAAAGGTGAAGGAGCTCTATATTCTTGAACGAACTGCTAGCCGACGTGATGAGTAGGGTATTGCCTGATACGGCGTGTAATCAAGTTTTGCCTAATGCTGATGTTGCCTTAATTACCGGAACCGCTATAGTGAATGGAACATAGACCACTTGCTTGAGCTTGCCTCTAAGGCACGAGAAATTATCATTATATGTATACCTCTGCTGGTATTGTCCCTGAGGTTCTCTTTAATAGAGGTGTAACAATGGTAGGTGGTGTTAAAATAATGGATGCTGATAAAATAATGCAGGTAGTGTCTGAGGGTGGGGGTACACCAGCGCTTAGGTTGGCCATGAATTTTGTATCTATCCGCCCAAATAAAAATGGTGACATGTAGGAGTTAGTGTTTGTGAAGATTTTGCTTTGTGGTAAGGGTGGTAGTGGGAAAAGTACTATTGCGGCGTTGTTAGCGAAGAATTTGCAGGTTGAGGGTTATCGTGTTCTTGTTGTAGATGCTGATGAGTCAAATTTTGGTCTTGGGGTTCAGTTAGGTCTTGGGGATCCTGTGGAGCTTATGGATCAAGTTGGCGGGAAATCTGCGGTGAAGAGCCGTATGGGTGTTTCTCGTGGGGATGGTCATAAGTTTCCTGTGTTTACTGAAACTTGGCGCATTGATGACATACCCCTTGAATGTCTTTCTAAGGAGGGCGATTTGTGTTTGTTGCAGATTGGTAAAATTAGGCATTATAGCGAGGGTTGTGCTTGTCCTATGGGTGTGCTTTCTAAAGATTTTATCTGCAATTTACTACTCGATTCAAATGATATAGCTGTTATTGATACTGAGGCGGGTGTGGAGCATTTAGGTCGAGACGTAGCTGCAGGAGCAGATCTCATACTTGGCATAATTGACCCCTCTTATGAATCTATTAGGTTGTCTGAGAAAATATCTGCCATGGCAGAAGAATGTAACAAACCTGTACTCTTCATCATAAACAAGGTGGAAAAAACTTTTGCCGATAGATTGTTAGCCAAAATTGGCAAAGACCGTGTTATCGGCATTATACCCTTCAGCGGACTTGTACAGGAAAAAGGATTCTTAGGCGAACCCCTTGATGCTAGCTCTCTTGATGTTTCATCTGTCATTGAAGTTATCTGTCGCATCCAAAGAGGGCAAGATTTCATGCATAACTAATGTTTTGCTTGTTTGTTTGTGCATGTTTGGGCGTTGTTTGGTGTTTTGCGTTCTGCTGTGGTTTTGTTTTTGTTTGTTTGACCGTAAAATTTAAAATTGGCGACATTATCATCAAATAATGTCGTTGTAGGTGGCCACAATACTCGCAGCACTTAACAAGTTAACAGCTAATTCTCATTTACTATACCCTTTTAACATCCTAAACACCACTGGGTCTGCCTTTTATCCTTTAAACTGGTTAACTCTTAAAACCCCCTCTAAAACAATTAACCCATCAGCAACTCTGCAAAAGAACACAAAAAGAAAATCTGGGTGGAGACGATATTTTCGTTTTTGGAAACGTATGCGCGGAACAGCCATAATTGACACTTCAAAGGGCATTCTTGTTGTAAGTGAAGACGGCAAAAAATATGATCTACCTGGAGGCGCAGCAAAAACTGGTGAAAGCCAAAGAACTGCTGCTCTACGAGAGCTAGAAGAAGAAACTGGTCTAAAAGGTGTTGAATGTTCTTGGCTTTTTGACTTCAAAGGGCGCATCCAAAGAGCCATACAGGGCGGTTTTTTTAGAGACCTACACAAAGTATATCTAATAAAAGCCACTGGATGTGCTCAACCTAAAAACGAAATCGCATATATCGCTTACACCAAAGACTCAAACATACCTCTATCATACGCGGCAAATTGTATAATTAAAAAATATTTCTCAAACGGTGCTAAAATTGACCATTGCTGACCGAGGGTATATTGAAAAAAGCCGCAGTTTAGGCGTAAAGTGTCGCACAAATTTAACTGACCGCCAGAAAGAAGTTTTACTACTAAGAAAACGAGGATTTACACAAGAAAAAGTAGCTAAAATACTTGGCACTAGCAGAGCAAATGTAAGTGTTATCGAACGCACCGCATACAAAGTAGTCTGGGCCGCACGAGCAACAATTGAAGCTTTCGAATCCCTCCACGAAGACGGCATATTCTTAGTACCCAGCCGAACCTCCATATATGACATCCCCCGACTTATTTTCCTACGCGGCGACGTACTAGGCATAAGAGTACAAATGGACGAAAACAACATAATATCCCTAGTAAAAACAAAAAAGAAAATACGCCAATACCGCCTCATCTCCCCCTTAACAGTAAAAATAAAACTCAATGGACAACTACTCATTCAATAACCAAATTTTCGTTTCATATAGCAGCTTGACTTTAAATACGTAATGTGTTGTAATGCTGTGGGTGATGAAAATAAGGCCTATATCAGTAGAGGATAGAGAAAAAATGGGTGTGTTCTAAGTTAAGTGAAATGGTAGCTCTCTTTTGAAGAACCAAAAGTTTATGACCAGCCCAACAACGATTTAGTCAAGCATAAAGTCAATGGTTAGAGCGAAAAAAATATTGCAAAATGACTGATTATTGGAAGCAGTACAGTCTATCAAATATTGACTCTACACAAAAAAACAGGCTTAATTCAACCCAAACCCTACAAAGGAAACAACCACAAAATAACCACAACACAAGATACTATAGGCAACCTCCGAAAACATGTGTTTTAGACTTCAAACCGATAAAAACACAAATAACCTTGACATATAGCAACTTTAGTTTACATTGATAGTTTTATATAGTTTGTTGTTTGTTTTGGTTGTGTTGGTTGTTGTGCGGGCAACGGATAATAAAACGAGGAAAAACATTGTTTTAGCGATG
>JAITCR010000006.1 GCA_031282985.1 Nitrososphaerota archaeon
TGTTTGTTGTGGTTAAAGCCTGCTTTTACACAATGTTGGTTTCCACACTTTGGGCATTTCATAGCCATCGCAAATACAAAAGGCTAAACTACCTTATAATCCTTTTTGCAATACTCTCAACTTTTTTAAAAAATAATTAGTTAAAAAGGAAAAATATGGTTATGTTATGTTAGTTCGCACTGTTTTAAAAGTTTTTGCCAGCGCTCATCTGTCACCTGTTGAATTTGGTCAAGTAAATGTTTATTTTCTGGTTTAAACAGGTGACGGAAACGTCCTTGTCCTTCGAAATATTCTGTAATGGGTTTTTTCTTCTGTGGAGCTAACTTGAACATTTTACTTGGTACTGACAATACACGTTTACCGTTAATTGCTTCCCATATGGGGAAAACGCATGTTTCAACAGACAGTTTTGAGTATGACATAGTCTTTGATGGTTCAGTTCTCCAGCCACGTGGACAGGGAGCAAAAATATGCAAAAACGCTGGACCTTTTACTTCTAAGCCTTTCCTAACTTTGGTCATCATGTCCTTCCAATAGTAAGGTGTAGCAGTTGCAACGTATTCCAATTCATGTGCTAGCATGATTTCGGTTATTGGTTTTTTCTTTTCAAGCTTACCCGGGATAACCGTTCCAGCAGGAGTTGTTGTCGTAGAGGCACCTGTAGGGGTTCCGCCGCTTCTTTGAATACCAGTGTTCATGTAGCCTTCATTGTCATACAGTACAAAAAGAAAATCATGACCACGCTCAAGAGCACCAGATAACGCTTGAAAACCAATATCATAAGTACCGCCGTCACCTGCAATTGCAATAACGTCAATGTGTTCTTGTTTAATTTTGCCTTTTTTACGCATGGCTTTAATTGCAGCGTCTATACCTGAAGCGTTTGCAGCTACGTTCTCAAATGCAGTGTGAAGCCAAGGTAGACCCCAAGAAGTATATGGATATATTGACCCGACAATTTCCATACAACCCGTTGCTTGAGTTACAATTGTTGGACCACGAGTTGCCTTCATTATTAAACGGAATACAGTTGCGGGACCACATCCAGCACATGCTCTATGACCTGAAAAAAACAAATCCGGTTTAAGCGCTATGTCTTTTGCTGTGAAATTCCAGTCTTGAACAGTCATCTTTTCCTTACTCCTTTAATCCTAAATAATGTACAACATTTTCAACTTGGCCTGTTTTAGCTATCTGCTGCAAATTTTCAAAGATTTTCCGCAACCCAGTTGGATTGCTATCTCTGCCACCTAAACCAAAAATGTAATTGACAACAAGGGGGTGCTGTTTGAGGTCAAATAGAACAGTGCAAACTTCATTAAATAACGGACCACCTAAACCACCAAAAGACAGACTTTTATCCATAACAGCTATAGCTTTGAGGTTTTTAAGCGCCTTTTGAAGCTGCTCAACAGGAAATGGACGGAAAGTACGCAAACGTAAAAGACCAACTTTTATACCTTCACTACGAAGCTCATCAACAAGCACTTTTAAAGTACCTGCCGTTGACCCAACAACAACAACTGCAATTTCAGCATCTGCCAATTGGTAAGTATCAATAAGACCATCACCATAGCTTCTGCCAGAAAGCACAGCATACTTTAGGTTAATCTCTTGAATTTTTTTAAGCGCATTTCGCATAGCTTCTTCTTGCTGACGCTTAAACTCAAAATAATAATTTGGAGAAACATTTGGCCCCATAGTCATTGGGTTGTCGGGGTCAAGTTTAAAAGGCACTGTTTTTCCTTCATGAGTCATAACCATAGGTAAAACGCGTTCACCTACAAACTGTTTTACAATTTCATCAGATAGAATGTTAACGTTTTCCAATGTGTGACTAATGGTAAAACCATCTAAACCTACTATAATAGGCAAAGAAACATCTGAATCTTCTGCAATTTTGAAGGCCTGAATAATTGAGTCATAAGCTTCTTGAGCATTTTCAACATAAATATGAAGCCAACCACTATCGCGTTCAGCCATACTGTCTGAGTGATCACCATGGATGTTTATAGGTGAGGACAATGCACGGTTTGCAACTGCCATTACTACGGGGGTTCGTGAACCTGATGTGACGAAAAGAATTTCATGCATTAATGCCAAACCTGCTGAGGCACTTGCGGTAAAGGCTCGTGCACCTGTAGCAGATGCTGCAAGGGATGCAGATATTGCACTATGCTCAGATTCAGTGCAGATAAATTCTGTTTGAACCTCACCATTTGCAACGTATTCGCTGAATTTTTCAACTATAATTGTTTGAGGAGTAATTGGATAAGCCGCGACAACATCAACATTTGACTGTTTAACAGCCAAGGCAACTGCTTCATCACCGTTAAGAGCAAAAAGTTCTTGTTTAACTTGATGTTGAACCATATTTTATTCCTCTTTTTCAGGCATATTCATGGTAATTGCTTTCGTTGGACATTCATTAGCACATATACCACAGCCTTTACAAAAACTAAGATCAAAAGTTATTTGCCCCAGCTCAGGTTTCCAACGAATAGCTCCTTCGGGGCAAAGCATTACGCATGTTAAACAAGTAACACATTTTTCAAAATCACACACAGGCATGTATGTCTTCCAGTCGCCAGTTAAAAAGTTTACACTGGAACTTGGACTTACAGCAGCTATTGTTAGTTCTTTCCAACTTTTTTCTTGTCCACTCATACAAATTTTACCTCATTGTAGGCTTCTTGTACAACGGCAAAGTTTTTTTCTGCTAAATCTGGCCTGAAGCGCCCTTTCAAAGTTTTCTGTATACCTTCTAAAGAAATGATTTCTGTTGCTTTTGCAACTGCACCCAGCAAGGCAGTGCTTGTCATTGGAGCACCTAAAATTTTTAGCGCTATTTCTGTTGCAGGTACCGCCCAAACTTTACCTTTGGTTACATGTAAAGTTTGTTTTAACACCGCTGGGTCTTCAGTTGAGTTAATAATTAAATTACTATCATCATGGTTTAAACCTGCAGTTACAGGCACCGTCTTTAGCAGAGTATTATCGAGTAACACAACTACGTCAGGTTCATAAACAGCACAATGCAACCGAATAGGTTCAGTGCTAATTCGTGTAAAAGCAGTTACTGGCGCGCCCATACGTTCGGGACCGAACTCAGGAAACGACTGTATAAATTTGCCTTCGTCAAGCGCAGTCCTAGCTAATAACTCGCTAGCAGTCCAAGATCCTTGTCCACCTCTACCGTGCCAGCGAAATTCGACCATTGTTTTCAGCATAATCCCTTCTCACGTGAACACTTTAATTCCTAAAAGGTATTAAAGTCCCCCAAATAAAGTTATGCCAATGAAGGTTCATGATTTAACTGGTGACAATGAATCTGACAGTATTTTAGAATGTTGTCAATGACAACAACATAATACGTAACCCTCAAAAGTTAACTGCGTCTAAAAAAGACAAGCTTAAATATGTTGATAGAGTTGAGTGTGAAATAGTATCAGTTTTGCCGCTGTTGCATAGCTCGGTAGTGCGACTGACTGTTAATCAGTAGGTCAAAGGTTCGAGTCCTTTCAGCGGCGCCAACTTACGGGAGACAAAGTACTGCAGATTACCGTTCATTTGCGGTTAATCTCCTCCCTAAACAACACTTTCAACTGATCAGCAAGAGCCTTCAACTGGAAATTCTCATGATCCTCAAAAGACTTACATGTTACAGCCCCTTGCAACAACGCATGCTTAGTTAAAGTTTCATCAGGATTCATACCATACGCGCGTATGATTTCTTTTAAAGTATCTATCTTACTAATACGGGTCTTTGGTCTAATTGCCAAGCCAGCAGAATGATAGATATTTCGCAGTTTATCTATGCCCAAGCTTTGTACGTCATCATAAGTACTAATTGTGTGACCCATCATGTACTCAACATAATCATGTGGAACACTTAACGCGGTTAGTTGTGTTTTAAAATATTTTCGCAAACTATGAACACGTAAATCATACATATTACAACCGTTATGCTTGCGCAGTATGTTAGCCGCTTTGTACAATTTATTAATTGCTTTTCGCACTGTCTTTGGTGTAACACCCTTTGGACGTGCTTTTGTGCTATCACGTATCAAAGGTGAGGTGTCAGTAATTATTTCTGGCGGTATATTGCAATTGCCTTTTTTGCGTTGGTCAAAGTAGAGTTGAAGGTACATAACTGCTTCTGGACCTAAAAATGTGTCGTAGTCGTGGTATTTGCCTTTAGTAATTTCTTTTTCTACTTTAATGTGCAGTGGAATTATGTTGTTTTCTAAGTCGTGTTTAACGTGGCGGTACTGAAGCTTTGTAAAGCATTCTATTCTAAATCCGCCTAAAGCAAAAGCGGTAACCATGAATTTTTCTCTGACATCGCCTAATTCTAGTACTTTTGCTAGTTCTTCGGGTGTTGGAGCGCGATCTTTGTATGTTACTTTATGGTTTAAGGGTTCGTTTAGTTCAATTTTTACTCCGTTTGCTCTGTAGAAGGTTTTTACTGCTTTTATGCAATTATTGACTGCGCCTGGTGCTAAGCCATCGTCTTGTAATTCGCCTAAATAATCGTTTAAGAAGCCACAGTGGTTTTGCACTATTATTGGGTCAGGTATTGCGCCTACTGGTTTTAGGTCTGCTATGATTTGATCTGGGCTGTGGCCAAGCCAATTTGTATATTTGTGTACATTTACTGTGTAGGTCATGCAAGTTCTAAGGGATCCAGAGAAGTGTCGTAGAAAGCGGCGAGCCATTTTTAGTAAGCTTTGGTTGTTGAAAACGTATGGTATTAGTTGTGGGCGGTCATTTAGTAGTGAGGTTATTACATAGTTTACGATGCCTATTTCTTTAGCGTCTAAGACTTTGTCAAGTTCTATGATTACAGGCTGTTTTAGCTTGTAGCCGATTGTGCTTTTTTCGATTATTATTTGGTTGTCTTTGATTACTAATGGCAATTGCAGGCTTTGTATGTCTTCGATTTTTAGTTGTTTGTTTCTGGTGATAATGTTGTCTGTTGCTTTCCTAGTGATTTGGGAGGTTAAGGTAGCTTTCGCTATTGACATATTATTGTTTCTCCCGTTTTTTCTTTAGAGTTTATGTTTTGTTGAGTTTTTCGCTTTGTTGTTTGAAGCGCATACTCGTTTGATTGTGGTGTTTTTGTTATATTTATGTCATATTGTGAAAGTTCTATTATTGCAGATTTTAGTAGCACTAACCCAGAGGCTTTCGGGTCGCCACCTTTAAGAGATGGAGGATCAGCGTCTTTGTCCCAAGAAATAACTATGTATTCGTCACATTGATAATTCAGCCAACCCACCGCCTCACGTGTTTGAGGTTTAACAATCAAAGGCGTTGATCGGTTAAACATAACATGATCAGCATAACGCACATACACCAGACAAGACTTGTCAACCTTCACGAAAAAACCTCTTTTGCAAGTGTGAACTATCAGTTAAGTGGCATATTTCATCTCTAAACAGGCGGGTGTATCCACATTGAGGACAACTTAACTGAAAAGGCTGTTTAGGGAGTTGAATTTCAACATTATTTAAAACTTGCTTTTTGCCGGGAATGGAAGAGGCAAAGTGAAAATCAATCTGTCCTTTAGCTATCAAACTTTGGCAACCTCCTCTTGATTTTGTAGACGAGTTCTATTACAATACTTGCAAACGTCTGTAGATTCGGGATTTGACAGTTTAACATTTTTTAACTGCCCATTTGGCGTAGAGCGCATGTATCGGTGAATACAGCCTTTTTTCAAATTGCGTCTATACCCCATTTATCATAAAACCTCCAATTGCTAAACGTAGAACGCATATAGAATATGTACACCTGGTTTTCTACAAGCCATTTCATTGTTAGGCCTCTACTATGGTTACATGTTTTCTTGTTTTGGGCGGTAATTGCTTTAGTTGGAATTCTATAATGTCTTTGAGAGTTAATTTTTGGAGTTGTTCAGCCATGTTTTTTATGAATACTTTGGCTTTTTCTTCATCGGTGTATAGTTCGTATTTGAAGGTTTGTCCATTTTTCGTTGTAAAAGTTGTGCTGCCACTAGGAAAAGTGATTGGTAATTCCTTGCTGCAGAAACCATATGCTGGATGTGTTTTTGGTATGGTAAGGTTAACTTCAAAATAGCGCGTTTTTGGCTCTATACTACATTCTAGTTTTTCACAGATTAGCTGAACTGCAGGCATAAATTAATTCTCCGCTTTTGGGAGCTCTTGTGGGATGTGGTGTTCGTCTAGTGCATCTAGTATGAATTTTTCAACTAAACCTGAAACTGTTGTGATTCCTCTGAAGCATCTGAGTTCTACTGCACGTGTGATTCTGTTTTTTACGTCTTTGCTGATCCATAAATTTAGTTGCTCTTTCTCAATTGACATACATATTCTCTCATATATTATATTTAACATGTTGTACTTGATATACATAATAGAATATGCTATAAATACCCCTACGTGTAACAAAAAGAATAAATACAAAAAAAGACAGCAAAAGGTAGTTGAAACAATGATGCTTCTTGAAGAATTTGACAAAGCAACAATAATACGCGTAACACTGTTTCTTCTAAAAAACCCTCACTCCCACATAACAAAAATTATCAATCATACAAATGGAAAACAAAAAGCCGTATACACAGCAATAGCAGCACTAAACAAGGCACAATACCTAAACAAAACACAAAACACAATTTTCCCCTATAACCCCGAATACACCCTTACCGAAAAGGGTGAGCAACTAGCCAAGATTTTGATAACGCTAAAAGAATTCATGGAAAAAAACTAAACTGATATGTTATCAACATCAAAACGCTTTTTAATGCGTTCAAACTTTGACGCTTTCACAGCACCAAGCAATAAAGTAATTTTTTTCACAGTAACCTCGATGTTTGTGGTTTGTCCTAGTTCATTTAAACAAATCTCTAGGGCATCTTCCATTCCTCGGTTATATTCCTCTTCGTTCATGTAGTTCACCCTGCCAAATACTTTACTACACTCATTTGTTAATAATTGATAAATGTGTATTTAAACCTGATAAGGCAATTTCAAAACAAACACAGTTATTAATAATTAAAAATTGTAAAATATGTATATATTAACAATTATTGATAATTGATAAACAAGGTTAGGTATGCCGTCAATAGATGAATTAAACGAGTCACAAGCGTTTTTACGGGTGCTACTAACACTTTACACTGTAAAACGACCACTTAATCAACAAGAGCTACTTAAAGAAATACAAACTGCCCACAAAATCGGACAGTTCTCAATAAAAACAGCAACAACAAAAGGCATCAACCTTGGATTAATAGAAAAAGAGTCACGAAAAATAGGCAATAACCCTATGCCAAGTTTAATGCACTCCTTAACAGAAAAAGGCACAAAAATAGCTGAGCTACTTTCTGAGATCAACAAAATATTGCAAGAAAAACCCTGATTATTGTTGCGCAAATAGGAGAAAGCGCGATTATCTAAAAACTTGGTTGGCGACTATCGAAAATATTGGCATCATCAAGCAGGCAATGTGAGAGGGAAAAAGAAAGTGTGAACATAGACGCGCTGACTTTGGAAACATTTCCCCCTCACAAGTAACATTTACCTCTACACGCGGATATAAAGTGTAAATTAACTCGCCATCGCGTGACAGTGGAGAGGAAAATAAAAATGAAGTGACCAAATAAATGAGGTCAATGTATACCTTGCTTTTATTTGTCTATTTTTGCCAAAAATTGTTTGATTAACTCCATATCTTGTTCTATTTGTTGCATATCAAGTTTTTTGGTTCTGTGGGTTAGAACTCGGAAGTCTTGTAATCTTTTGCCTGTTGTTAGGTATTCTTGCATTATTTCTCGCTCTCTTTTTGTTAGGCAGTAGGTTGTCATTTGTTATACTCATACAACACATTATTGTTACTCGTTTATATAATTATTTATGCGTGTTACATTATAGCGTTATATTTACGTAACATTTATATATAATATGTTACATTATTGTAATTGTAAGGTGTAACAATATGCAAGTGTTAAAAGTTGATCCAGCAAAAACTGTGAAAGATTATAATGTGCCTGTATGCAGGTTTTGTGTTCCTACATGGTGGTATTACCAAAATGAGCGGGTAGCTTATGATTATGAGGGCTACATACACGCAACCATCACCAAAGAAACAGAAAAAGCCCTACGACTAAAAATTTACGACCCCTACACCACAACCGCTGCACCCATTGAACTATGGATAGCAAAAAGCATCATCATAGACACACAGAAGCTCTAAACATGACCCGAAAATACACCAAAGCCCGTTGCCCAAAATGCGGCACAACCACAATATACGCCAGACCCCAAACACGCAAAGAAAACTGCCACCCCTGCTTCATGCAATCAAACGGCAACAACCGCATAACCATAACCCCCCTAAACTAAAAAAGGAGAACCTAAACAGCATAAAACAGACACCACATTTAAACAGTTGTTTTCACACTCTTTATATAATAATCTAAACAATGAACTTGTCGGAGCCTTTAGGATGGACCATTTCCGCATATGCACCATGTCTACGCTTATTGGACGTTTAAACAATTTTGAACAAAAATATGACCCTAAGGAACTCTATGTTACAGGACAAATATCTTTACCCTTGATAACTCCCAGAGTTTCCATAATCGGATCTCGAAAAGCTTCCTCTAATGGCGTTTACACAGCTGAAACTTTGGCAGGTTTTTTTGCAAAACACAACGTTACAATTGTTAGCGGGTTAGCTGAGGGAATTGATACCGCGGCACATAATGGCGCCATTGCAGCAAATGGACAAACAATAGCAGTTATCGGAACACCATTAGACAAGTTTTATCCAGCTAAAAACCGAAAACTTCAAGAGCTTTTGATGCAGAAACACCTGGTTATTTCCCAGTTTCCAACAAATTATCCTGTGATGCCAAAGAACTTTGTCATTAGAAATCGCACTATGGCATTAATTTCTAATGCCACCATTATTGTAGAGGCAAAAGATGGCAGTGGTTCACTTCACCAGGGTTGGGAAGCATTAAGACTGGGCCGACCTCTATTTATTAGAAGTATTTTAGCGCGTGATTCTTCATTAAAATGGATTAAAAATTTAACACATTATGGTGCAATATTGTTTACGGACCCTAAAGAAATATTGGATGAATTACCTTTCAAGAGGCAACTTTCTGAAGTGAGCCAGTAACCATGCAGATAACCACGATAAATTACGGCTCGTTATTATCTTATACACCTTGGGAAAACTCAAAAGGAACTAGATTCCAAATTTTTTAGGCACACTTTAAAGGGTGGTCGATATGTACGCAATGATACTGTTTCTATGCCTGATTGGATAGCAGGTTTAATGAAACATAATTTGAACAGGTTACCGTTTGCAGATTTTTTTCAACCTAATGATGTTTTAGTTCCTGTGCCAAAAAGTGCTCCAATGAAAGACAAGGATAATACATTATGGGTTCCAAAAGATGTAGCCCAAGCATTGGTTGTTCAAGGTCTAGGTAAAGAGGTTATTTCCTGTCTTATTAGAACTAAACCTGTAAAGACGGCACACTTGTGTGAGGGAACTAAACGGCCGAAAGCTATCGACCATTATGATTCGATAACTGTTCAGGGTACACTCTATAAAACCGAACGCATTGTGTTGATTGATGATTTTGTTACTAGGGGTGCAACGTTTTTGGGTTGTGCAAATCGTTTAATTGAGGTTTTTCCCAAGTGTAAGGTAAATGCTTTTGCAGTTATACGTACTATTAGTTATTCTCCTGACTTCAAATGTGTGTATTCTCCTTGTGTTGGTGATATTAATTTGTGCGGGGAAGAAACTTTTAGACAACCTTAACTTTTGAAGAAGAAGCGTGTACTACATTGACTTGTATAAAATGGAAGAATCCAGCAAATACTGGACACTTCCTAACCCCATTTTTCTACACAAACACTAATACAATCTATAAAACCGCCAAGCACATAAACCTTCCCTGGTTACGTACTCCATGAGTTATAAACAACCCCTACACCCATTGAACTATGGATAGCAAAAAGCATCATCATAGACACACAGGAGCTCTAAACATGACCCGAAAATACACAAAATCCCGTTGCCCAAAATGTGCAACAAAGGCAAATCAGCAAACGCGTTAAGTGTAAATGAGGTGGTGCGTTGTTTAAACAGGCCTCTTTTGACATGTACACTTTTTTAGGTAACTACCCTTAAATAAGTAAACTTAACACGTTAAGTCTAAGGAAATAAATGTGGACACCAAAAAACTTGCCCTAACAATAGTTTTTGCCGCCCTGACCATTGCACTAAACCCTGCCCTGACACACCTTGCCTTCCCAGCACCCTTTGACCCTGGACTCTTCTACCAAATATGGGAAATCCCCATAATCATCGCCCTGCTGTTAATCAGTCCCCTATCCAGCGTAACAATCTGCCTGCTAAACACAAGCATACTCTTATTCCTCTTTCCCGGCGCACTCCCAACTGGACCATTATACAACATGCTTGCTTGCCTATCCATGCAAATCGGCATATACACAACCTTAACCCTTGGCAAAAAAATACGCGCTAACAAAAAAACTCAAACAAACATCATCCTCAATAGTTTTAAATGGCTTACAATTACAACAGCAATAGGCATTCTTACCCGTACAACATTTATGACTGTTGTGCACTATTTTGCACTTCCCCAACCACCTCCCATAGGCTTTGGATTAAACCAGGTTCTCATAAACACTTTTCTGCCCCTATCGGCAATATTTAACGCAACCCTTGCACTATACACCATACCCATAAGCTGGATAATTGCCCGCCAAATCCAAAAAATACTCCAACTACACATGCCAAAAAATAGAACAGAGCAAGCAAAATAGCACACGATTAAGCCGTGATTGCTTCTTCTTCCTCTTCTTTGTTTATTTGTTGTTTGTTTTCTGCTGTTGATGCTGTTGTTGTTGGTTTTTGTTTTGTTGGTGTTTCTTCTTTTGTTGGTGTTGTTTTGTATTCGATGAATGCGGTTTTTGTTGTGAATTTTTTGAGTAGTTGTGCGGTTTCGCTTTCTGTGTTGTATTTGTACATGTGGGCGTGTCCTATGTTGCGTGTGTGTGTTATGAGTTCGAGCTTTTCAAGTTTTTCAAGGGCTATGGTTGTGTGTCGTGGTGATACTCCGCTGTATTTTGCTATGTCTTGTTTGCTAAAGTCGTGGGTTTGGCTGTGTATTTGCATGTAGTCAAGTATTTTGGCGGTTACGCTTCCAAATAGTCGTTCGAGTGGGCCGCCGTTTGGCATGGCTTTTTCGGTTTGTGTTTTTTGTTTGTTGGTTGTTGTCATTGTTTGTCTTGTTGTGTTATGTTTTAATCACATATAAAGGTTACTTTAACGTTGTTTCAACCCTACTTTTAAGTAACGTTTATATATTATACCTTACATTAAAGTAAGATGTAGGAATATGCGATGAAACAAATACTCGAAAAACTCCTACACAACAAATGCTTCGGCAAACACCACCTACAAGAAACAACAATACTCAAAGGCTTCAACAGAAAAGAACACGGCAAACTCAAAACAACACTAAAACAACTATGCAAACAAGGCTTAATCTGCAAAAAACCTACACAACACGGAATGAGCTACTACCTCAACACGTGCAAAATGGAAGAAATCCAGCAAATACTGGACACTTCCTAACCCCACTTTTTCTACACAAACACTAAAACAACCTATAAAACCGCCAAGCACATAAACCTTCCCCGGTTACGTACTCCATGAGCTATAAACAACCCCTACACCAAAAAACCAACAAAAACGAACTAACCCTAGCTAAAGCCCTCAACCAAGCCAACCTAACCGACGGCATGGTAACACAACAACCAATCATACTAAAAATTACCCTACCCGATTTCTGCTGGCACCTAAAAAAGAAAGCCATCTACCTAGACGGCATACAAGTCCACACAAAAACCCCCATAGAACAAAGAGACCAGGAAATCAACGAACTCTTAGAACAACGCGGCTGGCAAACCCTAAGAATACCCTACACCCCACCCCTAACAAAAACAGAAACAGAAAAAATAGTAGAACAAATAAAAGAATTCATACAAAATGAAAATTAAATTTGTACGGCATCTACAGAATGTAATTTTTCCACTATTTCATGAATCACCACAGCTTCCTGTTCGACATTTTCAGCCGCTTGACGAGTAAACACACGTCCATTCGAAAAAAGAAAATATGTTTTATTTTTATAACTAACAGCCATACATTCAACATCGCCACCTATAACAGGATCACGAACTAATTTGAGATACTCTTCTGATTCATTAACCGCTGACCCCTTAAGTCGTGCGGCAGAAACATATGGATCTTTAATACCTGTAGCACTAATTTCGATAACGTTTTCAAAAACGTCTATACTATTAATCTCAGCTTCCTTATCCTTAAGTTTAAAACATAAACTACTTAAAGGATCATATTTCCGTGACCCATATTGCTTATTTGCAACCGCAGAAATGCAATGCTTAATTCTATCTGAGTCAAAACCACCTGCAAAAATACCAATAATGTCACGCAACGGTTTTTTATAAAAAACACACAGTTTTTTAGGACCACGAAGAATTTTACGTGTGTTAACCATTACTTCTAATTTTTCATTCATTTCCCTTATCGTAATTTTGTCATCATAATAAACATCAACAAATTTACCAAAAACATCATTCACCAAATACGTCTGTTCATACACTTCTTTTACATAAAGTCTAAAAATGTCTGCACCATAAGGGTAACTTCCTTTCTGAGTGATAATATTAACAACTTCTGCCATTTGAGGCTTATAAAAAACGCATGAAAGAATCATCATCAATTCACCAACGTTTTTACACACTTGAGTATTTCTTCCAAATTTGAATAAGTAATAAAAACTCTTTTGTTAGAACAATGGATATTCAAAGTTTCATTTTCACCAACTTTAGGACAATTTTGGAGTAACTGTTTATTGTCACTTTCAAAAATTATGTTTTTTACGATTAGATTTAACGGAATTTTTTCTTCCTTTCTCAAATTTTTTTCTATTTGGGAAAGGAAAACATCAAAATTTTTAATAAATAGCTTCAAATCATTAACAGACATTTGCTCTTGAGAAGGAAAAATAAAAAACCTAATTTGATCTATCACAGTAAACAGAGGGATATCTTCTTGTTCTGACAGCATTTCTCCATCATATGCATTATCATCTAAATATGTAGGAAAAAAAGTTTGTATATTTGGATGGATAGAATATCCAACGCGTAAACCATCAATCTCTAATTCGGTTTTTGATTTTTTCGAAAGGGAAACTTTTTTTACAAATAAATCATTAAATTCCTCTATCGAAATTGTATTATACAAAGTAAATACAGCATTGGCAATTAATCGAGTTTCAATATTTTTCTTAAATAAATGACCTCTTACAAGTTTAATTACAGGTGGAACTATTTTACTGCCTACATTAATCGCCATCATTAGTTTTTGTTCATCAATATGGTACATCGCTAATTCTGCCATAATTAAACCATTTTTTAATATTGTAAATAGCAAATAAAAAATCTTTTTGACAAACAACGGTTTTAATAAGCACAGTCTAAAGTATAAGTGAAAGTTAAATCTTTTTGCCAGTAACCCAAAACAGTGAAAATAACAAAAATAGTTGAATAAATCAGCAAATTTCTAAACAACAACACAAAAATAAATACCGAATCATCATCAATATTCTAACTTAGCGTCATTAAAATATCCGTTTTTACCTAATTACATAACAGAAGGATTACCATTTTGATACCATTTCCAGAAGCTAAACGAGTAATATACAAGACCAATCCGATTGTTGAGTTAATTTGCGAATTTAGGTTCCCAAGAATCCTTAAAATAAACGAAAATGAACCAGTAGAATTTCAAGAAAGAATACGAACTAAATACCCGATTAATAAAATAACCAGTGGACATCAAGGTCAAGTTACCATAGAAATGTCGAACAATACTGTTGATGCACCTCTACCACGTTTTTCTCACTCTGAAGAAAAAATTAAAAACCACCAGTTTTTTTCAGCAGACAACACTTTAATGGTAAACCTAAACAGCACCTCTCTAAGTATTGCCACTCAAAAATATGAAAAATGGGAAAAATTTTCACCACAGATAAACGAAGTATTAGGCATATTTGTGGATATTTACAAACCAGCTTTCTATGAACGTATAGGATTAAAATATGTTGACGCAATTCAAAAATCAAAATTAAACTTGAACAATAAAACACCATGGGGTAAACTAGTGAAACCCCACACTGCCGGGTATTTTGCTAACAAAGAGTTAGCACAATTTGTTAAAAACTATATGAGTACAGTTGAAATAGATATTGATGAAGGCGCGGTGGCACAAATACGAACGTTTTTAGCTCATGTAACGGACATGAAAAAAACTATTCCAGTAGGGCCATCGGAAATAGCGTTTATAATTATAAGCGATTTGTTTTTCCTTCGCAAAGATTTAGAAAACGCAGCAAAGTCAGTAGATTATTTACATTCTGTTGCATATCGATTATTAAGGTCAATAATAACTGACAAGTTACACAATGCAATGGGCCTACAGAAGTATGACAACACAAATACGACGGCTAAAAATGTCTACAGACGAATCAGGACAAAATATGCCGTTTACAAAAATCAACACAAGTTTTGATAACTTGAGACAAGAAACAGGTTTTTTTGCTGACGATTTTATATACCAACCCATACCGCCAAATCATATAGACATTTTTTCTCATATAACTGATTCATTAAAAACTTTATCGAATGAAAATGTACAAAAACAGGCTTGCGAAATTATTTATTCGTTATACCGTGTTATAAATGATTTAAACATAACTGAACAATTTACAAATCATTTAGCAAAATTACATCTCACTGAACAGGAAGACAAAACTGCATTACTTGAGTGGAATTTTAAAAATTTTCGTTTTGGTTTTACAATAGAGCCAGATGAAAATAAAACCAGTTATTACCATGTTTCTCAGGATCATACTACAAGCAAATACAGTATGAACACTGAAAAAATATGTTCACGAATTAATAAAACTATTGAATATGTAGTGAGCTATGTTTTGGCGAATACTTGATGAGTTATCCAGAGAAATTAATACGTGGAATTTCAATCAGAGAATTTATTGATGCTAATGGTAGAGCTTCAGCAAGTTTATTTCAATTTGAGGATAAAGTAAGAGAAGATGGATTTCATGAAACATCAATAAGTTGGTATGATGAAGAAGATTCGTTATGTTGTGTTATGGATCAAAAGAAAGAAGATGGTACAATACGATTTAAGATTGGAGCAGCAATTTTGTTACGCCATTGGATAGATGAAATAAATCTTCGACCGGATACAAAGGGGTTTTTAAGTTATGAACGGGCTCCACTGGAACAGAATAAATACCATGGGAATCTTTTTGTAAGCGATGAAGAGTTAACTAAGTAGATTAAAAATGTTATATCAGCAAGTATCGCTAATTGTGTAGAAAAAATTAATTATCGTGAACAATATGAAAGCGAAAAGTGCGATATTAATAATTCAGATGATACTACTTTCAAGTGAGATAAAAAAATAATAGATACAACAGACAATAGCTATGAGCAGTAAGGGAGTTGTTAAAAATTAGTTTAAAATGTCCTGAATGTGGAAGCTTACTTAAAAAAGACAGCATAACATCATCATCATCTGAAGAAGTAATTATATGCACCGTTTGTGAAACGCAATACAAAACAGTAACAAACGCTGAGGGTAAAACCTGTTTAGAAATGTTTGTTTTTGAAGGAAACGACCCTGGCGAACTCTAACAACAACAACAATAACTTTGCAGACAGGTAGGAGTTGACAGGGAACGAAAAAACCTAAAATTTCCCTGCAACTTTTATGGAGGAAACCTACCTGCACACCCAATAACAATAGCCTGTTGTTTAAAAACTTGTTTTCCATACCCGATATATACCCAAAAAAGAATAACCTTAAACACCAACACCAACCACCACATAATAGCCAACTATTAATGGCACATTGGCAAGGTGAAACATGATGGTGGATAACTCTGGAGAAGAAAAGAAAGCCGCCCAAATAGCCGAAATAAGACAATACCTCATACACGCAGGAATAATAAAACCAACCCACAACAACGCCAACAGCAGTAACAGTAGCAGACCTGTGGATGATAAAAAATAATGGCAGTTTGTAATACTAAAATTAGTTAGGATCCTTTTTGTTTGTCGCGAAAGGGTAACTTTTTGTTGCCAAAGGGGGGTATTAAGTTAAAAAAGGGTAGTGTTTATGGTTAAGTTTGTTTTGTTTTTATGGGTGTTTGGAGTTCGGCAAGTTTGGTTTCGAGTTCGCGGATTTTTTGGTCTTTTTCTGCGATTATTGCGTTGAGGGTTTGGCTGATTGATTGGGCTAAGTCGTCCATGCGTAAACTGATTCTTGCGATGGCCTGCTGAGTCTGCGGACTAAACAGGGCTGCTGATTGTTGTTGTTGGGGTTGTTGTTGGGTCATGTGTTTTTCACCTCGCGTAATTGTTGTTCTAGTTCTTCGATTTTTGCGACAAGTTTTGCAAGTGTAGCTGCGTGTTCGAGGGTTAAGAATGCGGTTGCTTCTTCTTGTTTGCCTGTGTTGCGTGTGTATTTGTCTAGCCATTCTTTTTGGTGTTCTGGGCAGGGTTGTTTAACTGATTTTCCGCAGGTGCAGATTATTTCGTCTTCTTTGCCTTTTTCAAGGTTGTAGGTTGTGTGGTAGAGGGTTTTTGTTGTTTCGTGTGTTAAAAGGTTTAATGCGTCTTGTTCGTTTTGGATTTCGCGGTTTACTTCTTGTCCGCTTAGGTTGCGTTCGCAGTTAAATCGATATTGATCTTTGTAGCAGGACATGGCGGTCCAGACGGAGTCGAAGTAATTGTTTTGGGAGCCTACGTTTAAGCCGCCGTATGCTGGTATTAGGCTGTTGTATAGTGCTATGCTGTAGGGGCCGTTTGCTCTTAGGTGGGTTACGTCTAGGGCGCCGTGGCAGGTTATGTTGCCTGCTATGGTGGTGCTACGGGTCATGGTTACGTCGGTGAAGGTGACGGCGTTGTAGGTGTTTAGGTTCTGGTTAAACGGGTTGGAGGAGGGGCCGGTGAATGTGCCGGTTACTGTAACGTTGCCGTCTAGCGTTATCATGTTGCCGCTACTGCTGTAGTGTATGTAACTGTTGTATCGTGAGGGGCTATAGATGTCTTCTGCTGTAACACCCCCCGATGCTGCCACGTAGCCGGCGTTAATGTGTACGCCGTAAATGTCCCGATAAGACAAGTTATAACTGCCCAAATCTATGTTATTGTTACTAGCAGGCACCAAAGGGTTGTTTAAAGTAATGTTTCCGCTGCCCGTGGGAGTGCTTAAGTATTTTGTGCCAACAAAGCCTTCGCTGATCAGGTTGTTGGCGTGTATGTGGCTCCATTTTGTAACTTTTTTGGTGGCCATGGCATAGGATGCAAAAAAGTTGACGGTGTTGTAGCGTTCGTCTGTGCCTTCTACACACCAAACAAACGGGCTGCCGCCTTCGGGTGCCCATCCGCATTTTTGGGTGGTTCCATCCTTGTTTAGACCACCGTAGAGTAGTAGGCCGCCTTCGTAGGTGGAGTGTATTCCTCTGCTTTGAATATCGCCTCTTACAAGTATGTTGTAGCCTACCCCTAAAGTAGGGCCTACATCTACTCCATTGCTAACGGCGCAGCCGTAAATGTCAAACCAGTTTCCTGTTTCCTTATCGCTAAACTTGATTACTGCGGATCGGTCAGGCCAATTGCCCGGATTAGTCCAGAGCCAATCGTAGACTTGATGTCGCACACCATCCTCAATAAGTATAGGCCACTTACCCTTAACCACCAAATCCTCAGTAATATCGCCCCCATTCCAACTTGAAGAACCCCCACCACCACCACCAGAACCACCCCCACCAGAACCACCCCCAGAGTTATCTTCAAGGGTCATTAAACGGCGTTCATGACCAATATTTATGGCGTTTTGTGGGTGTCTTGTCTGTCTAAGTCTTGCAGCGTTAATGTTTTGACCCCCATTATGACGTACCACCTCCACAACCGTTAACCCCTCAAACCCGGCTTGATTAGGCTGCCCCGGAAACAATATGTGCTTCAAAGAAATAATACGACAAACCTCTGGCGTAACACCTGAACCAATATGATATTCAGGAGCCAACACGTAAACAAGCAAGCCAGCATACAACAAGTTAGACTGAAACTCACAAGTTAAAGTGTACTTGCTAAAAGGGTCTTTACGAGATTGCACCTCCATATCAGCAACAGCTTGAACTTCCAATTGACTTTTAAGATCAGGCCGATAAAGACTTACCATTTTACGACCATACTTCTGCTGACTCGATTTATCTTCGGATATAGCAAAAATTTCTAACGCTTCTGAAGAGGATATTGTTAAACCGTCAACCCAAAAATCACAAGAAAAATTAGTTCCACTAGCATTTAACCCGTTAGGATGGAATTCAAAAGCTATAGAGGTAATTATCCAGTTAAAACTTGTTTCAGGTCCAGTACTATCTATTGATACCCATCGCCTATCTGGGTGACCAATAGTAAATTTAGAGGGCGTTGGTGCATTGTAGCCTAATACAAAATCGATTTTCTTCCACTCATTTTTATCTATACTTTCTGTAACCCAACGCATCTTACGACCATTAGAGTCTGTTATTATAATTACAAAAAAGCCTTTATCAGATGCTAAGGTAGCAACATTGTTATGTGAAATATAGATGCTACAATTTTCGTAGGATATGTTACTGTAATCGATGTTTTGATAGTTAAATAATGGGAAATCAAATTTTATTTGAGGTCCAAAATTACCATAAGGTGCTCCAGTAGTTAAATTGTTTTTATCCCAACTATGAGTAAGATTAATACATGATGCTTTTATTGATGCTGATCCAACAGCAAAAATGGAAGTATCATCAGAAAGAATTAATCTTGTGGCATAATCTGAGGTTGCACTGTTTTTTGATAAATATTGTGCTGTTCTTTCGGTTAGGTGGTCTGCGAGTTTTCCGGCTTTAACTTTAACCCAATTGTAAATGTTTGAACCAATACGGCCGTTTGGATTTACTTCTAAAATGTTGTTTGTTTTTTCGCCAGGCAAATTGTACAGCATGACGTTTGTGTTTGGAACATCAGCCAACGGGAACGCATACAAATGGCGGTCGTCTTGGTTTACAACATATGTGTATGAACTTTGTTCGCTGGCATCTTCGAATATGTCAATTAAATATCGGTCGGTAGATTCAAGCAACTTAATAATTGGCCCTTTGGTTCCAACTGGAAAAACATCCGCGTTTGGGTTACAGAAAATTTCACTACCCGAAGCAAGAAGAGCAACATTGATTATGTCGCCTATGTGTGCATCGCTAAAATTAGCTCTTTGAGGTAGCATTAAATTTACAAGGTCAGCAGCTATGTTGTTGCCGATAACTTTAACATATTTGCTTTTTACTGTTTGAGGTTTGCTTGGGTCGCTGTCTGAAAGAACATCTTCCACATATCCGCGAAGTAAAACATGACCATCTTGTCCAAGTGTTACGGGTTGGCCTGCTTCTATTAGCTGAGAGCCACCGCTTTGATTGTCTAAAGTTAATATGTATGTAGCTACTGGACCATCTATGTTTACTTCTAACTGTTTAGCAGCACCACTAAAATCTACACCATTTATAGATACATCAATTTTCTTCATAACTTTTTGCCTTCTATTTTTTAAATTTTGTTTTTCGCAAGTTTAAAATAGGGAGAGTCAAACGTCTATAGTAGTGAATTAATTGAAGTATCAAGTAACACAAAAATTGTCAATTCTATCTTTTGTCGTAACATCATTGTATATGATGGTCACTTTATCTGACGTTATGAAATATTTCGGAGAATGGGTTCTATATAATCCAGGGTACATGTTCTTTCCTCGTTCAAATGATTATTGGATCATTTGCATTTCGATAATGATTGCGTTGATATGTGTCACATCTATTTTGTATGTCATTAGTTGCCGTCAACGTAAACAACAAACACAAAAAAGATTAAAATTTACAACCACTAAATTGTTATTGATCCCATTAGTGATGTTAATTATTTATCCTTTGTTGGCATATTTTATATGGGATTATGCTTTTTGGCTTTATTGGAAATTCCCAACAATTATGGAATCCTATATGCAGAATTTTCCAATGTATGGATTGTTAGTTTATTGTATTATTGTACCTGTAATGATTGTTATTATAAGTGTCTCATTTGTTGTGGGTCGTCATCAACGTCGCCAAGAACAACAACAGGCAGCCCAAAAACAAAAAGACCACCCAACATACACTGCTACAACTGACTAACTGCTGCTGTTATTGTTTGTTGTGGCGCTAAATTTAATAGACGTTAACTATTTTCAGGATGTGTGTTAGAATGAAGAAAGCTACAATAACACAATTCAGCACCGCACTACAAGTTGGCTCAACCATACCGACAATAATAGGAATATACCTCTGCACAAAACTATTCTACGACAACCTATACCTAAACAACATAGGAAACATTTTAAAACTTTCATCCCAACACACAAACTACCTCATAATAAGCATCATAACTATTTTGTTCTCTGCCGCTACATGCCTACTTATTGCAGGCACCAAACTAAACAAACAATCAACAAACTACCCTACAGACACAAACTAACAAGAACAAAAACGTTTTCACAAAATTGATTTTTTATTTATAAAATAAATCTCTTTAGTATCCGTTTTATAAGACTCAACAGTATAACCAGAAATATTCGCCATCACCCTATCCTTAACTTGCCTACACTTCACAATAGCCGAACTACTTCCACTAATAATATACGTATTAGGACTACGACTGCGAATCCTTGTTACTATCGTTTCTACTTCAACCTTTACAGTATCAACAGATTTTATGTAACTATTTGTAAGCTCAATATTATTAAAAAGATCAGTTATTTCTTTAGAAATCTGTTCAGACGTTAACCCCCTTTCCATAATAACCGCAAAATATTTACCAAATAACCCATTCTGAACAAACTGAGCAATATGTAAACCTTCATCACCAAACTTTTTAAGAACCCTTTCTCGCAACTTGTCACGTTTATCCTTATCTGCTTCAACCTTCCGAAGAGTTAACCCCATTTGAAAAAGCACACACAAATCACCATCTGTAACATAATGACGAAAAATGCTGTATTCTGTAGTACCCTTTTGTTCTTTCGCTGTTTCTATAACTTCCGAATCCTGAACAAAAGAAAGCTTATGATCTCTAAATTTACGCGCAACATCTTTAGCGGATTCTTTTGTCCAATTTAATAAAGCAGCAGTTACCCCTTCAGCCACTTGTTTTACTGGAGAATCAGACCCCATTAGGGTACTCTTCCAAATATAATGCAATACTTAAGGGATTATTATCTAAAATAATTGTACTACCCGGCAGTATAGCCATATTGTCTATTGTCACAGGCTCATCAATATATTTATCATAAACTTTATTGCCATCTTTTTCTAAAACATAAGTACCATCAGACGAAAAACCTAACTCTTCAAGAAGCAACATTTTGCTCTCTTTTGTCACACCTTTTAACTCTATAATTTGAGGCAATTTCGACACTTAACAGCTATAACACATCTTTCACTTTAAAAAGTTTTGTTTTAAACTACCTTTAAACTATCGATTAATGGGTCTTTGATATGAAGAAGCCATAGCAGTTTGCTGCTGACTATACCACAGGTTAAATTGTTCACGGTTATAGCCTTGCTGTTGTCGTATGTCTTCTTCAAGTTTTTGAAACCTTTGACGCTGCTCCTCATAATACACCTGCAACTTTTGATACAACACCAAAGCCAAAGACATCAAACCCGCAGCACCCATCAAATTCCCGGCTGAAAGTTTACCTATACTTTTTTGAATCGATAAAACTTCTCTGGCGCCAGGCACATACATTTTTGCTATACGTTTTCCAGCCTGCTCAGCACCCTTAATTTCCTCCCCTTCATTCTCCAAAAAACTAGCCGCTTCAGTTTTAGCCGCTTTAGTATCATCCAAACTGTCTTTGGTTTCAGCCCGCAACGCATCCAACTGCGAGCGATCAATAACAAGCATAATATTCTGACTCACATCTAACCCTCCACAACCACAAGCTCCCCATACAACAACCCAACCGCACCCTCCACCTTATTCCTCAATTTTAGTATACATTGACAATTAGGATGATAACCAACCAACCACACCTCCTCTCCAGCCTGCACAGCAAAAGGAAACTCAGACACAATAAACGGCCCACGATAGATTGAACCATCCAGTTGCTCACAATGCCCACAACAACCCTGAGCCGCCACAAACTCATACTCAAACTCTAACTCTTCCGCACCAAACCCCTCCCTTTCACGATCCCCACAAATCTGCTCCACCCAATCAAGCTTACCCCAAATCTGCCCCAAATCACCAACAACCAAAATCGTCGGAGTAGCAAACATATTCTTCTAACCCGTACGTGAAACCAACAAATGCTGATACTCAGGATTAACCGCCACAGAAAAACCCCTAACCTGCAAATCTCTAACATACAACTGCAACGTATCAACAGACGTTTGAGGCTTAAGGCTTACTTGCCGCCGTATTATTTTAGCCATATTCAAAACACCATTAATCACATTCATATCCATAGCATAAAGCTGCTCACGCGTCAAAGAGGTATCTTTAAATTTCTCCACTATTTTCCGCTCCAACTCAACCGCTTCAACCTCCTCACCAACATCACACAAAGCCCGCAAAAAATCCCTCAAACAAACAACCATCAACCCCACACCCCATAAATCGACTGATCATCACCATACGTATCAACAGTCAACTCTGTAATCTGCTCCTTCGCCAAAGTCGCCAAAACACTACGCATCTTCACCAACAAAGTATTCGCCGTTTTGTAGGTAACATTTCGAAATTGCCCCGCCGCATTCTTCTCCCGCACCACCAAAGGCAAAGGCGCATTATCACCCCCCGAATTCCAATACAAATTCTGCTTCAAATACACCCGCAAAGTAGCACTATCTATAGTAATTAAAAGCACAGTCAACTTATGCTTATGAGTATACGCCACCGGCTCCGTATAACCCGGAACAACCCGAGGCTCCGCACAATCACCCCCATCAGTAGAATAATTATCCTCAGCCACCGATATTACCGGAAATGTCTGTGTTCCAATAGTCACTGACACAGGACCATTACCATCATACACACTACTTTTAACACTCACCAAAATCTCTCCTAAACATCATCATTTTATGCTATTTTATTCTTGACATTTTATTTTTTTATGTTATTGTTGTTTATAATCGGGTAAATCTTGATTTACCCGAGTTACCAAAATCTGCGTACAATAAACCAACTGTGTTTTATTTGCATGGTTTAAGTTTTTAACTGTTTTTTCACACCCAAACACAGAATTATTATAAAAAAACCTGCGAACCTCCTCAACAACCCGACCTAAAAGATCCATGTCAAAATGTAACCGATATTTAGGCGCATCAACCATCCACACCAACACCTCATAAACTTCAACCGCCAACAACGGCAACAAACACCCCTTAGGGTCTTTGTGAAATCTGCCTGCTTCACTGCTTAACTGCCTCACAGAAACAAGCACATCATACAAATTATTCTGCAAATTCGTCTTTAACATCACTGCCAAGTCATACCACTGCTCAACTTTTAAATAATCCTCAACCTTCCCCTCCCCGTCACTTGCAAGAATTGGACTACGTTTCAAAAAATTATCTAAAGCTGCTATTAACTCATTTAGTATTGTCGTCATGCTTGCTATCCTTCTTGCTGTTTACTTTTCAACTGCCCTCTGTCTGTTTGTTTGTTTGCAGCAGTTAGTTAGTTAGTTGTATTTGTTTTTGCCTGTGACTATTATGGGTCGCCGTGTGGTGGAGGTGTCTACGATTTGGCCGTTAGGTAGTACACCGTATTTTTTGGCTATGTAACTGGCAAGTTGGTCTTTAGCTTGGGTTATGTAGGAATGCGTTCTTTCTTCGGGAATTTCACGTTGCAAAAACAGGCCAGCAGCGTATAACTCACATATGCCTGATATGCCGTCAGGTACAGGCAAAAGAGGCACAGGCACGTCTAACGCCGAGAATTCGCCATTCACCCAATCCGAAGCCATAACCAACAACTCCAAAAGCACCGGCTCGATTTTTTCAGCCTTCGCCGGACGCTTCTCAGCCACATAAGCAGCCCTAATTAAAATCAGACTGTTTTCTAGGGTGCCGTAGTGGATGTATGTGCGGCCTTGGGCGTTTTTGCTCCAGACAGCAGATAAGATTACGTTTTCACCTGGCACCGTTAAAGTGGGCGGGGTGACAGTTACGCCTATAACACTATAAAGGGCGGTATTGTGTAGCCAACCCAAAAACGTGTACCCCGCCAACAAAAGATTACCACTGTTAGCCTGCACCGTTACGGGGTCACCGTTAAAATAACTATTAACGTCTGTAGGCACATTACCCGAACCTGTTTCCCCAACTGGCCAGTTAGGCACATATTTCACGTAGTACAAGGGTTTGATTAACCACACAGCATACAATGTCACGTTTGAAGTTATAACAAACTCTGACGGTGACACCGTGTTGCCATCGGCTGCAAAGTCTGGTGCAGAGGCGTTGTTGGTGTATGCCCAACCGGTAAAATCGTAACCAAACCTAACCAAATTCTTCAAATTAGGCCTAACACGCACAATGCTCTCAGCCATGAACACGTTATTATTCTCAGGCACTTCACCCCCCCGTGTGGCCGTTGCCGTTGTAGGTTACCGTGAACATGAGAATAGCAGACCAAACCGGGTAAAGGTTAACGTTTCCTTCGGGCATAACAAACGTGGCGGGGTCAACAAACCCATTATTACTGACAGCATAGTTTGGTATTGTTTGGTTGGGTAGTATGCTCCAGCCTGCAAACGTGTAACCCGTTCGGGTTAGGTTTAACGTGTTAGCTTTCACCGTGACAGAGGCGCCTGCCTCATACCCCGCAGGGTCAATGGGCGGCAACCCAGACTCCGCATTATTATCATGATAGATTACAGTGTAGATTCGGATTAGCTGCCACACCGCAAACAACACCACATTAGCCGCAGCCAAGGTAAAGGTGGAAGGTGTTACAGTGTTGCCGGTTACAGTGTAATTGGGGTTAACCGCATCCGACGAATACGCCCAACCCCTAAAACGAAAACCCGGCATAACCATATTGTTAGGGTTTGCCTGCACCGTCACCGTAGCACCCGACAAATAATCCCTAACATCCGTGGGCACCGAACCAACCCCAACCCCGCCACTACTGCCAGGGGGCCAGTTAGCATCATACATTACCTTGTAGGTTAAGGGGATGAGTTGCCAAACTGCAAACAAAACAACGTTAGTCGCGCCAATCTGAAAAGTATCCCCCGCCCCATAATCCGCTAAAACAGCATTATTACCGGTAGCCCACCCCAAAAAATTATAACCTAAACGTGTCAACGAGCCTCTGTTAAGCACCACCACCAAAGCACCGGCATAATAAGGACTATTACCATCAACTGGAACAAAACCACCGGTGTTACCATTACCGTTGTAAGTTACGCTGTATTTGGGGTTTTCCTGCCAAATCGCATACAACACCACACTACCCTCCGCTACCGTGAAGATTTGCCCCGGCACATACAAAGCAGTAGAAGCGGTGCTGTCTGTGTTCCAGCCTACAAAATTATAATTAACCCTCTCCAAAAGATGAGCACCAAGAACCACCACCAAAGCACCAGGCAAATAAGGACCCCCAACATCAACCGGCACCTCTCCACTGGTCGCACCATTAGGCTGATACAAAACAGTAAAAAGAGGAATAGCCCGCCAAACCGCAAACAACACCACATTAACGTTGCCCATGGCAAAGGTGGACGGCGTAACCGCAGAGTCTTCAACTACAAAGTCAGGAGTAACCGCATCCTGCAGGTATGCCCAACCGGAAAAGGTGTGACTAACTGTTGCCAGATTACCCGGATTAGCTTTTACATTTACGGTTTGTCCCTGCAAATAACCTACGTTATCAATTGGTACTGTGCCGGTAACAACAACCCCCACGGGAGCATTACTGCGATAAGTTACCATGTACATTGGCGGCGGAGGCACATCGTCTGCAAGCCAAACCGCAAACAACACCATATTGCCCATAATTGTAAAGGATTGACCCACCGTATACATAGGCACAGAAGCAGAGGCGTTGGGGCTCCAGCCCAAGAAAACGTAATCAGCTTTCAGAAGAGAACCCTGACCAAGCACCGTCACAGAGAAACCCTCCCCATAAGGACTATTAGGATCTACGGGCGCGGTGCCGCTTGTTGCACCATTCCCATTGTAAACAACACTAAATTTTGTGTCCTCCTCCCAAACCGCAAACAACACAACATTGGAAGCAGGCATAATAAACGTGGACGGAGACACCACCCCGCCCGACACAACAAACTCCGGCGCAACCGCACCAGACACCATAGCCCAACCCCGAAACGTATACCCAGACCGCACCAAACCCCCCGTGTTAGCAGCAACAGTCACCACAGCAGAGGCCTGATACAAAATATCATCCGTTGGAACAGAACCACCGGTGCTACCATTCCCATCATAAACAACTCTAAAAGTAGGAATTAACTCCCAAACCGCAAACAACACCACATTAGAAGAGGACATAGGAAAGGTTGAACCCTGCACATAGGTTGCAGAAACAGCATTGTTACCGGTAGCCCAGCCTAAAAAGTGGTAGCCGGTTCTAACAAGACCCCCCGTATTACCCGAGACAGTTACTGTTTCACCCTGATAATACAACCGGTTATCGGTTGGCGCCGTTCCACTGGTATTCCCATTACCCTCATACGTTACCCTGAACTTGGGGTTCTCCTGCCAAACCGCAAACAACACCACGTTACCGGAAAGGGCAAAAGTTGACCCCGCCGTATACATAGCGGCAGAGGCGGATTGGTTAGGGCTCCACCCCAAAAAGGCATAGTTTGCTCTCACCAAACTTCCTGTGTTGCCTAAAACCGTAACAGCACTGCCCACATAATAGGGGCTGTTCAGATCGGTTGGAGCAGAACCACCCGTACTTCCATTACCCTCATACACCACAGTATACCGGGGGTTTTCCTGCCAAACCGCAAACAACACCACATTAGCATCTTCCATAGTAAACGTAGAAGGCTCCACCATAGAACCCGACACCGCATACGTCGGCACCAACGCAGAACTGTTAGTATCCCAACCCCTAAACACATAATTAGTCCGCACCAAACCCCCCAAATTAGCAGCAACAGGCACCGACGCCCCCGACTCATACAAACCCCCATCCACCGGCACCTCTCCGCCAGACGCACCATTACCCTCATAAACAACACTATACGTTGGAACCCTACCATACAAAACAAACCTAACAGATAAACTGGGTATTTTAACCCAACGGTTATCCCACTGATACAGTAAAAAATGCGAATAATCATCATCCTTAAAAAGCAGGATCCTTATCCTTTCGTTATTTATAATACTCGAAAAATCACCACTATAACTGCGAAGTACTAAACAATATTTTTGACCCGCTACAGTTTTAAATGCACCCTCAAACCTGAAAGAAATAAACTCATCAACAAATCCGGTGGCCTCTAAAAAATTCACAGGCTGAGAAACAGCTAATGCAGCACCAACAACATTTTCAGACTCATCAACACCATATACCTCAACAACACCAAACAAAGACGGCAACCCGCCAACAGGGCCACTGACGTTAATGTTCAGGTAAATTTGTGCTTCACTAACAATTGAACCATCACCAACAAAAAAAGTCCCAGCCGTAGACCCATCAGCCGGATACAAACTATTCAAATATATCCAGTCAAATGGACGGCCGTCAACATATTGATCTATAACATGCTGTTGCTGGGGTTGATTACTTGCCATAACATTTTTCTCCTACATTATTACTACTATTACTCTGTACTTTTGCTACTGTTGTATTTTGCAAACTTGATTGGTAAATTTGTTTTTGAGAACAAATTGTTAACCTAATTTCAAACAAACAAACAAACAAACAAACAAACTAAATAACTAAAAAAGAAAAAAAGGGTTAGGCTACGAGGCCAGTTAGTTTGAAACCGGCATCATTAACCATTTTCTTTGCCTGCATAAAGTCACGAACTGCATACAAGTTGCCACCTTTACCACTTGCACGATAATACTCGGCAGTAATGGGGCCCTGAGCTAAACCTACATATCTGTCAGTGTTACAAAGCACCGCGGTTGCAGCTGGAAACTCTTCATCAAGCAAACCAGTAATACCCGGCAACCCTTGCACTGGAAACGCTGTTTGCGAGGTGGGGATAGTTGCGCCTAAAAGTTGACCTTTCACTTTATCTAAAGCAAAAAAGGCAGCCCAAACATCACGATTTGCAATCATTACGTTACAGTGACCATTTTCTTTAACTACACTTTTTATTGCCTTATTAATGTCAGTGTACGGGTTTGCGGTTCCAGTTGTCCAAGCAGTAGACGCAGCAGCAGTTGCAGAAGTAGAGATTAGTTCAGTGCGAATTTGACCATTTTTAGATACCGCCAAAGCTTTAGCACAATTCAGGATACTTCTTGAAAACTTGAGACGCTGCTCAGTCATCATCAAACCCTCATCGGAACTAGCGATGGCTTTACCATTCTTCCACAACCTAAAATCAATAGGGATCAAATCGTCTTTTATTAACTCAATTTCTTGCAGCTCACCAACTTTTTCTTGCGCCTTGGTGGTTTTTTCAAGAGCCATTTGGAAAGCTATAGAGGCTGTAGGTATAAAGTTGACCGCTCGGTTCAATACAAGTTCGGGTTGCATAGCTTCAATTACCCGTATGAGGGTATCGCCTGTTTTAATCTGCTCCTCATCAGTTGACTGAATGTAACCCTCCCCTGCCTGATATCTGACAGCTGGATACAAATCATGATCATTTACTGATGCACGATAGAACGCTTTCTCATTTTTGGTGCTATAGCTTAACGAATCTGCCTGATAGCCTATAATAACATTACTTGTTTCATTTGTCAAAAATTTTCACCTATCTAACATTTTATTCATTTGTTTTGGTTATCTGTTTGTTTATGTACGCTCTTCTTTTGGTTGTTAGAGGAGGCGTATTGTGCAAACAGTGTCGGTTGCTTCTGCATCGCTGTAAGCTTCACCTATAACAATGCCATTATTGTCTGTTGCAACAGTTACTTGACCCGCTATTGTTGGGCTGATGATGAGTTTTTGGCCTTTTAAAATTTTGGTGCCTACACTTTTTAGTGTGCTAACTACGCCGCGTGTTACCACTCGGATACAACCGTTTGGCAGAGAAGTGTTAACAATTGGGACAGCGTCTAATGCGATGTAAATTTTGCTTGTTGCCGCAAACTCGGGGGTTGCGTTAGTGAAGCCGTCGGTGCCGTTGGTTGCTACAGCTGCGCCTTTTGGTATGCTGGTTGCGGAAGCTGAGAGTTTTACGGTTTCTACTGCTAAATTGTCATTTAGAATTATTTCGCCGGGCAACATTTTATTGACTTCCTTCTTCAGTTTTACTCTCAGTTGACATAGCAGTTATGCCGGCTACTGCTGCTGCTGATGATGATGTAGTGTTAATGGCAGTGGCGGTGTAGCCGAGTTTTTCTCGTCGTTCTTTTACTGCTGCTAAAAAGTCTGTTTCCCCTACGGTGTTTTCTTCTTTTGTTGAGCCCTGGTATTTGGGGCCTTTTTCGCCTGCTTTAGTCTTAGTGTTTTTGTCTGCTGCAGCGAGTTTAGTTTCTGCTTCTACAATGAGCAGGTTTAGTACGTCTTTAGAGGCTTTTAGAAATATATCCCGATCTAAAACTTCACTGTTACCTATACCGGCTTGTTTGCGAATAGCTAAGGCTTTTTCGACCAAGGTTTTGTGTGTTTCTGCTTCAGCTGCGGCGGCTCTAGTTTCCATATTGGTAATACGGGTGGTTAAGGGGTCGATTTGGTTTTTTATGGAGGCTTCCAGATTTTTTTGCAGTTGTTCTAAATCATTTTTGGTTATACTGTTTTCACTCATAACTTTTTGTTCACCTGTTAAAAAATTTTGGTTGTTGTTGTTTTGTGAACACTGATATACACTTGCTAAGAGGTCAAGTGATACCGTGGTGTTACTATGAACACCCTCTGCCGGGGGTGAATGTTGATTATTATTTTTGTTGGTGGTGGTGTTGTTGTTGGTTGCGGATAGTTTTAGGATGCCTGCCTGGGGATAGGCGGGGTCTTTTACAAAATCTACCCGTTTAAACACAAACGATTCTATCTCATGATACCCTTCCGGACACTTGTGCTTGGCTGAAGCGACAAGCTTGTTACATTTGGTACATCGGACACGATGGGCGGCGATTACAACTGAAACGGGACCTAATTCGCCTTTTTGTGCCATCAACACGGTTTTTGGGTCAGTTAACTCTGCTGTGCCTAAGGCATAGTTGCCCTTGTTGTCGGTGGCTATAAAGCGACCAGAGTTAAAGCTCTCCTCATCTTCAAAGTGGCCTTGACGGTAGCCTGCGCCCATGCCGATGGGTTTGTTTAGCAAAGTTGGCAGGGCTTCGTCTAAGGCTTTAACTGATGGGTACCAACCGTTAACGTTAGGGGAAGTGTTCATTAAATAAATGGTAGCCTGTTTAGCATCAGCATCTATTTTGTAAATGCCGGCACGAAAAGTAATCGGTATTTGACTCATATATTTAAACTCCTAATTTTTGTTTTCAGTTTGTTACTATGATGATTTCCCAGTCACAACGACAATGCGGATGAAAGGGTGGAAGTTCAAGGGGTAACGCGTCTAAACTGTACATACCATGCCCCAGGTTACCGCCATGGCCGTAGGCTTCACAGCGTGAACAAACAAGCAGGTCTTCCTCAGTTCGCCACCACAACGCACAAACATCATTCTCTTTAGCCACACCCACGGTTGCAGTGTTTAGGGTGGTGTAAACAAAATCCTGACTTAGCAAATTCACACGTGTTAGTAAACCCTGGGCGGTTAACCAGAAGCCGCCTAAACCTAAAACTGCAAAATCAACCGGCTCAAACTTTGTGGTCAATGAGGGTTTGGTTTTTGTGTCAACAGTAAATAACAGCTCTTCACTTCGGCTTTTTTGTAAGTCACCTACAAGTTTGCGCCAATACTCAAGTATACCCGAAAAAGACAACACAAGAGCAGAGTCAAAGTTTGGTTGATAAGGCAACCTGTGACGTAGAAAATAGTTTTGCACCTGCGTTTTTAACGCTTCAAACTCGGTTTGCAACACCAGCTCACCAGCAAGATACAATTCACTTGTTGTTATGCTGCCCTTTGGTTGCTGTCTGAAATAGGTGTATATTTGGCGCAGTTGCCTTGTGACAAGAGTTACCGCCCTGCCGGCTATTGCTTGGGGGAAGGGTAGGGTAACTTTACGCCCATCTACACCTTGGACGACTGAGTCTTGTTCACCTGTAATAAGGTTGGTGGTTGAAGGGGTTCCTGTAGACATGCTTTAATCTCCGAAGTAAGTAACCCGGCAGTTTTCATAGCCTGCTCAGGATGATTACCAAGCAAACCTAACCCGTTATTGTACAGCGTGGAGGCTACGTCGGCTCGTTCTTTAAGGTTGCCCATTTCTGGTTTACGCCACATATGCTTAACCACCACTTTACCTATGGCATCGGTGTCGCCATGGGTTTGTAAGGCTTGCTCAACTAATGCGCCATACCAGCCGGGGGATTCATACACCCGCTTAAGGTAACGCTGCTTAACCGCAACGGTACCATTAACGAAAGCGTCAAACTCTGTTTCAGCTGTCGCCCTGTTAATTTCCGGTTCAGACAGTAAGAAACGGGGAACCCCAAAATAGGCGGTTATTTCACGATTAAGTTCGTTCTTGTTGCCGTTTAATTGGGCAAGGTCAATTTTTAACTGTAACATTTGCAGGGTTACTGCATAGTTAGTAACTACGTCATCGCCGCTGCTTAAACTGTCATGTAAACTTTCAAGGTCTTTTTTTATTTCTGCCTTAACTTTCTCCACATCATTTTCTGTGCTGTTAAAGTCGGGGGTGGTGTCAACATTTGCCATTTTGAATGGGTTGGACATGCGGTTTACTGCTTTAGGGCGCTCCTTAGTTAAGTAGCCTAGTTCGAAGCAGTTAGGCATCAAAGCCTCCACATCGCTTAAGCCCTGATAGTCATCTTCCAAATCGGTGTTTAAGAAATATAGCACTTCTGTCAAGTTGTAGGTTAAAGGTTTAGGGTTGTCCTTTACTTTTAACGTAAAGCCTGTTAGGCGTTTTCTCGTGTTAACTACCGGCTGTAAACCCTGTTTTTGGCTATTGGCGGTTGGTAGTACGATGAGTTTATCAATTTCGCCCTCTTTGTTGCTGGATTTTTCAAATCCTGCTTTACCATTAATACACATTTGTACAATGGCGGTAAAAGAAATCTGATCCAAGTTAACCAGGCTGTTTATGTGGTCTACATATGCTTTAACATAGGTGTATTTCGTTTGGAACGTTGCAAGTTCTTCTTTTGTTAAGGTTTTATCTGTACAGGCGATTTCAGTGTCAAATCCGGCGGCAACAATAAACCCGGCTAAAACGTCAATACAACGCCGCAGTTTCGGAGTAGTTAGGTAACATTTTTCTTCCAAAGTTTTTTTAGCAAACCTTGTTTCCCACAACTTTAACTGTTTCTCTATGGGGGTTTCCTTACAAATTGAAACGGTGCTAAACGGAGCATCTTCCAGTTCCCCTTCTTTACTTGGGAATAGGTTGGCTTTCAAAGTGCCAAAAAAAGTTTTAACCCCTGAAGACAAAATGTTATTCTCCTTCTTTCTTTTTATTCTTGTTCTTAGTCTTGTGTTTGGTTTTCAAAAGTGATTATTTCGCGGTCAATTACTGTGTAGCCTTTAGCTTCTGCTTGGTTGTTGTCAAACCAGACGTTTGGATCAGTTTCTGTGCTAGGCCCAAATTTTTTGTGTATGGTTGCACGAATTTTTTTTAAAAAACTCATATTTACCTTCCCTGCCGGCTTGCCTTCTTGCCTGTTACTTTTGTATGTTTGTTTGTTTGTTAAGGTTAAACCCAAATTGGATGTGTGAAACTGTGTTTTAGAATGTTTAATTGTGCAAATGCGCCCGATAACGCGTCCACTTGATCATCATGACCGCCAAGTGGAAAAGCTTCCAGTTCATCTAAAAATGCGCCATTCCAACTTGCTTGTAATAATCGAAAGTTGCCTGCGTCCCAAGCTGATGATACAGGTGCAGCTCTTTCTGTTTTGCTGCCAGTTGTTTTTATACCTTTAAACACGTAACCTTTCAACACGTCACGAGCATAAAAATCTATTATTTCAACTCCGCTGCTGCCGGGTTCTTGCTCAATGTAAATGAATGTTTTAACACTGTCAAGTTGCGCCGTTTGCTTAATTAACGCTTGAACCTCAGCCGGTGACTTACGCGCCCTAATAACATCTGCTACATAATATATGCCGTTTTTTTCTGCCAGTTTAACGCCAACGGTGTAGTCGGGGTCTTTATTGTTCTGTTTAGGTTTGGTTGCGGCTTTATCCCAATATCTTACAAAATTTAAGCCTGCCGGAAACTCTGTGACGATTTGGGTTTTTTCGCGATGAAAAATGCTGCCGCCATGTCTTGCGTTCCAGTCGCCCAGTCGGTATTGCCGCCGTGTTATGGGGTCTAATTCTTCAAGGCTTTTTTCATATTCTTTTTGGTCTAAGTGGGGGTTGTCTTCTAATTTGGCGGGCACAAACACGCGACCTAAATGGGGGCCTTCTATCATGAAACGGTTATGTACCCACTCATGACCCACACCACCTGGGTTACTTGCTGCTCTGGCGCGTAAAGGTATAAGGCTGCCTTTGAGTCGTCGTAGGCGGCTAAAGAGGTAGCGGTATTGGGATTCAGAGAATTGGGTTAATTCGTCAAAGCCGATGTATTGAAATTCTGCTCCCTGGTAATGGAACTTGTCGTTTTCAGTTTCCAGGTAACCGAATGCGATTTTTGCGCCTGAGGGGAAAGTAAATACGTGACGGACATCGTTCCAATGTATGTTTTTGTGGCTGCACCACCATTCTTTAGCGCGATCCATTAAGGCTCCTGAGAGGCTTAAATCGGCAAAAGTACGTCTGAATAATATTGCGCTATACCGTGATTCACTTACATATTGTGCGGCAGCCATGAGTAAGCAATCTGATTTTCCGCCGCCTGCTGCGCCGCCGTATAGGGCTTCTTTGCCGTTAAAAAGAAGGAATTGTGCTTGTTTAAGTGTTGGCCGATGAGTTATGTATGGGTTTTGGAGAATGGTTTTAAGAAATAGGCTCTTCTGTAACTCCACCAGTTGTTGTTGGTTCTGTTGTTGTTGTGAAGAGGGTTTCGTAGTCTGCAAGCATTGATTTAATAACATTTACGTTCACGGTTTTGTTTTCGGTGGTTTCCTGTTTTACTTGTACTTGTTGTGGTTCGCCTGATAATGCGATTCGTAGTTCGATTGAAGATTCCAGTTCTCCTGTGATGGCTTTTTGTGTCAAGTTTTCTATGCAATACGTTTTAAGTATGGTTAAATCTTCAGTTTTAACTTGTTCAAACTCTTTTGCAATTTCATTTAGGTAACGTCTAACTTTTTGATCGCCGTTACCAATATTTAGACCGTATTCTTTTTTGAAGGTTTCACGGTTAAAGGTGCGTTCTTTTAACTGTTTACGAAGTACCTTCATAAGAAAAGTTTTTGTAAACTTGGGCAATTTGGGCAATTTGGGCAATTTGGGCAATTCAGTTGAGGCATCACATTGTAGTGGTGTTGGTGTTGGTGTTGTTGGCGGGGGTGGGTTTAGGTTGAGGGCTTCTTCCATGGTGATGGACATAAAAATGATGCTTCCTATGTGACAAGTTGGATTAGAATTGGGTTAGTTTGTGAGGGTTTTTATGAGTTCAAGTAGTAGGGGTATGATGATGATTGCGGTGCTGCCGATGGCGCCGCCGATTTTTGTTAGTGTACGCAGGCTGTCATCATGTTTTTGCTGGTTTACTTCCAGGTCATACAGTTTTTGCCGTATAATGTTTAACTGTTCCTGGACGTCTGTTTGGCAGCAGGCACGTTCTTTTTGCAGCATTTCCAGGCGGGTTTCTACACGCGCCAATGTTTCACGTGTAGACGCAATCCTTTTAGAATTCTCCGTCACTTGCTCCTGCTGCTGCTGTTGCTGTTGCTGTTGTTGAGTCATGCTGAGTTCCTGCTAATTAATCAGCTATTTAGTTACATGTTAGTTTGTTAGTTTGTGGGGCGGTTTAAGACTTGGCCGTCTTCAATCCAGTTTAGAATGTGGATTACGGCGACTGGTTCAAATGGAATATACTCTGTTTCAACTAGTATTGTTTTAACATGTTTTGTTAAGTGGTTGGGTTGTTGGGTGAAAATTGAACTAGTTTTTTCTACACAACAACCACTACCAAGCAGCACTTCGTTTATTTTTGCTCTATCTGCGTGGTGAAAAGCTTTCTCTCCACTGGCGGGGTCGCAGCGGCTGTGATCTTTCACTTCCACGCGTATGGCATCATACTGCTGACGCCGTTCAAGATAATTAGTGAACCTTGTTTCACGCTTCTTAAAACCGTAATTACTGCGAACATGAGGCGTTTTTAGCACTCTCCAAAAATTGATAATAACTTCTATGTAACCCACTCAACGGCGAGTTGAAAAAGTTTACATAGTAAACAATTGTACTGATAACGTACCTTACATATAAATACTATACGTTTCACCGGGGTTAAGGTACGTTTACTGTGGTAATCGTGGAGAAGAATATTTTTTTATAGTTGCAGCCGATTGTATTATGTTGTGCAGAGGGGCGTTTATGCTTGAAATAGGTTACGGGTTTGCATATTTTCCTGTTAACCCGCGCCTCTGCTACACATTTACAATTAACCTTTAACCCTGTTAACATCAACGCTAATAATACTATTTTATAAGGTGTATGTAGACACCACTTCTGGGGACGTTATACAGGTACGTTATGGCGGTTGTGTGAAACAAGTGGTGCCTACACACAAAATAACAAAAACTGTAAGGAATATAAATTTTTTACTTCCAACTTTTTTCTCCTTAACATAAGGGTCAAAGGGTAATGTTATTGAGGTGTTTTTGCTTTTTTAAACTTGTCAAACCCGCAAACAGAGCACACAAACGGTTCTTTAGCATTTACAAACCCAATCTGCACAATACCTGTTTTATGACCACAACGCAAACACTCCTGCAAAGGAACCTCAAACGGCACAATTTACACCTTTAAAACTACCTTAATTTGCCTGCCTTAAAAGTTTATACACCACAAACTCTACCGCCGACTTAGGAACTGTGCATAAATAACTTGCACTCGTAAAATGGAATTACACGAGCTTCAGCAAAAAGAAGTGCACATTATTTTCGCACAGTTCCTTACCCAACTTAAAAAGAAACACACCACCGTCGCACTAAATCATTTTTTATGATATTGCCCCTATGGACATGTTACAGGTTAGTGTTGTACTGTTGAACAGCTGACATTCACAGTTGCTAACATTATTTTTGCTGCCTATTTACGTTAAACCTGTATACCTGTTGAACACACCTACAGTTAAACCGACTTTTATACGCCCAAAATATGTCCAAGATCTTATATGCCCCTCAAACATAAAGAGAAACCTGTAACAACACAAAACATACCCAACAACAACAATAATAGTAGTAGTAGTAGTAGTTAAAGGTGAAAAAACATGAACGAAATTGTTCAAAGAGAAACCCAAACAAAACTAACAAAAAACCTCCTAGACATGATAATACTACGATTAATCAACCAACAACCCATGCATGGCTACCAAATCATGACAAAAATACGCCGCATATTTGGCGTCTATTTCGGCCCAAGCGCAATCTACCCCCTACTAGCTAAACTAGAAGAACAAGGCTACATAAACAGCAAATGGAACATACCCTTACTTGAAAAACCCTGCAAAATCTTTACCATCACAAACACAGGCAAAACCATGATAAAATACACCGAAAACACCCTAGACATATTTTGCAGAACCCTAAAAACCTTTGAAAAAACAACCCAAAACACACCACCACCACCCACACCACTACCAATAACAACGCCAACAACGCCAGTATTAACAACAACACTGTCGCCATAATTGACTCATAATTTTACTCTTTTTCATATTTTCCAGTATGAATATTATAGTATCCTAAGTGTTGGTACGCTTTTTCCTGTTAGCAACAGCAGGACAAGTTGTGTCACAGTCATAACTACAAGTTAAATAATCACACACACATAAATCACTCTTTAATCTCCAACAATCACTTTTTAGGCCGCCATAAATTAAAATCTGTACATTCCCTGCACTGTAACCAATACTCAGGTTTTTTATTACAAAAACACGTCCTACAAACACGCCCATCATCAACCACAGACGACGAGGTTGCAGACTGCTTTTGCCGTCGCATCTCATCGATATCTACAGTTTTTAATTCAAACCTTCTTTTACCCATTTTTAACATTCTCCCGCATTATCATAATTACAGGCTTCAAAAAATTCTTTCTCTCCCTTTGTTAAGTAACGGAAATTTTGCGGAGCAATAAACCATGGATCCCAACGTGGACTATCAACAGGGGGTTTGAACACTTCCAACTTTGCTATTTCAATAGCAAACCCACTTGTTGAACCCTTGAAATACTCAAAATACTGCTCTTCACTAACTCCAGCAAAACTCTTAGTATCACTCCATAAACACTTAAAATCATAAAACACCAAAGAGTTATCACTACAATAAATTATGCTTTTAACTTTAAACCGGCCAACAACCATTTTAGCTGGTGCAGACGAGTAAATGTATACCCAATCAACTTTTTGCTTCCAAATTCTTCGGCGAAACTCCCACCGTTTAGACCCCGACAAAATCCCTGCAACATACTCCGGCTTAATACTTAACAAAACCTCAACCATTAAAACCAACTCTCCCAAAGAGCAGCACTCACAAACACAGCAAAAAGTAAAACCTCACCATAAGGATAAAAATTACAGGTTAAACGTTCTTTAAAGGCTAAATTAAACACAAAATCAGCAGCCTCACTGCACCCAAAGTTTGTTTACTATACCAGACTGTCAATTGGTCCCGCCAATCCAAAACTCTAAATTTTGAAGGGTTCATTTTCGTATCTCCTCTCTTCGGTCTAGGGTTATTTTCCAAATTTTAGGGTCAAACCGCAAAGGCACCTTGCTAAAACATTGCTGACAGAAACAATACTCCCCCTTTGTTGGGCCTCGCAAGTCGGTGGCCCAAACCACAGCAGAACGACCACACTTACATTTCTCAACCACCCCAACCACGGGTAAGGCTGTTTGAAACACTGACAATTGAAGCTGAGGATTGCCCGGAGGCCAATGGTGAGCTTTAAAGACTGCACGTATACCCTCGCGTTGTAACTCGATGAGTTTAACTCCATCTTGCACAGCTAATTTTTTGAAGTCGCTAAACATTTTTTCATCGTTTTCGTCTTCTGCACGAAAGTGCATGTTGTCTTTAACGTTAGGATCCGCTTTACGCGTCATTTTGATTCACTTCACCCGTTTTTTCTTTTAATTTTTTATGTTATTAACATATGTTATTAACATATGAAATATTATTATTATAGTGTACACTATATTTTTAATTAAATAAATGAGATAATTGATTTTCCTAGAGCAAAAATTTAGGTTAATAACCTATGTTATTAACCAAAGAATTCAACAAACAAATCACTTATTCACCTCCCCAGCCTCCTCCTCAGAACTCACATCAGAAGAAACAGAGCCAGCATTGCTGTTGTTGGTTGGGAAAACAGAGTTAGCAGAATTTTTATTTAACAAACTTTTAATTTTTAGATAGTCTCTATAATGGGCGTTAAAGGGTGCACAAGTATAACAGTATTTACGACGCGGACCACTACCACTCTTTAACACAAACCTCACCCCACAAGCACAACAAGTCTTTGTACGCTTATGCGAAGAATGATTCCCATTAACATTAGCAACACGAACACAAAGCCTCAACGGCTCCAAAGTAAACTCTGCCACATCCATTACCGCGCAGCCTCCAACAAGGTTATGGTGCTCGCTATTTGGTTACCCCACACATACCAACCGGGATGGTGTTGACGTGCAAACAGTTCTACACGTGACACATCGTTGCCTAAGAGTTGTTCTATGCGTTTTCTTGCAGTGTCAGGTTTACGTGAATGCTCACGTCTTGGTTCAACAATTACGTGGGAGACATTGTGTTTTTGTACGGCAGGGTGGCCTTTGGTTGCCAGTAGACAGAATTCGGCGTTTGCCCTTGTCCAGTAGCCCGTGCCCAAAGCCCAGCCTTTACTTTTACGATTCGGTTTAACCCACGTAAAGGCCACACTTTTAAATTGAAACCCCCAGGCACCAATTACCTGCAGCGCGTCAGGTAAACAAGGTCCTGTACACCATAAAAACAGGGCGCAGTTTTTGGCCGCTAAATTCTGCACTGGCAACTGGCAGATTTCAGAGGTGCTCATTAAACTATAATGCGCCACTGCGCGTCCGTTGCCACCGTTATGGTACTGCCACGGCGGGTCAGCATAAATAATGCTAAACTTCATTATAGCCAAGCCTCCCATACGTTAGCTAAAGTTATACCTAATTTACGGAACCATATCTCTAACACGTGTGAATCAATCATGTTGTATCGATAGATAAATTTGCAATCATCAATAGCATAGTGTACGTCCATAACGCACGTTAGGTTTGGGTGAAAAAGCATTATTTCGTATTGTTCTTTTAAGGCACACTTTATGTCTTTACGCCAACGCTCAAATTTGAGTTCATATCGCCGACTCATATAGAAGCCTCCTTACATTCAGGAACGTAACCAAAAAATTGTTGTTTCTTTAAGAAGTCTATCAGTAATTTGCCAATAGCAGATATAACCGTGGTTGTTACGGCGTTGCCTAAAGTTTTGTAGCGTTGAGTGTTACTGATTGGCACTGTTTCCCCTGTGGGGGTTAAACCGTGTTTTGTCCAGTTGTTAGGAAAGCCCTGTAAGCGTTCACATTCAATCGGTGTAAGACGTCTTATGCTTTCCCTTTCACGCAACACCATAGGAACATTATTGCCGCCGGTACCCATTCGGGAACATAAAGTGGGCATAACCTCAGAGTTAACCCGTAAAACAGGTTTATTTTTATTTTTATGCATGTTCGTTTGAATAATCAGGGTTCTGCCACCGCCTGCTCCTTTAGGGTAATTTGCATCAAGACAGGTGCATGTTGTTTGTCGTTTTGAAATTTTGTTAAAATATGACTTACCGCTTTGGGGGATAGGAAAAACTGTTTCTCCACCTCTGGCAAAGGTTGCAAGATATCCGATAATGAACACTCGTCTTCGTTGTTGAGGAACTCTAAAGAATTTGCTGTCAAGTATTCGCCATTCAACAGTATACCCGAGTTCATGAAGCGACCATAATATTTCTTTGAAAACCCCGCCCTGTTCAATGCAAAGTAATCCGGGGACATTTTCGAGCAATAACAGTTTTGGCTGTTTTTCTTTTGCGAAACGCAATATTTCAGGGTACAAGAGTCCGCGAGGATCCTTTGTGCCTTTTCGTGCTCCGGCGTTGCTGTAGGGTTGACAAGGAAACCCTGCCACAAGCAAATCGAAAGAGGGCACATTCTGTGTTTGTACCTTTTTAACATCGATTTCCTGTAGGTTACTGTTGGGCCAGTGGTGGCGGTAGATGGCGGCGGCGTACTGGTCGTGTTCGTTAGCGTACACTGTATGAAACTGGGATGAGGCGTTTTCAAGTCCAAGTCGGAAGCCTCCGATGCCGGCGAAGAGTTCACACACTTGGATGTCATGCATTAGTTAGCCTCCACCTGGCTTGGTGTTTGCCGATTAGAAATTTTTTGGTCATTTCTTGTTAGGCATCCTCCCGATGAAAGGTTCTGCAATATCCTGTTTACTCATAAACCAGAAGCAGCCATCCCAACCTAACTGATATTTTTGGTCGGATTCTTTCTTTTGATTCTCCGTTTCAATGCGATAAACTAGATTTGAATAATATTGGAGGTTTGTAGAGTTCTTGTTATTTTTATGTTTGTAGAGGCGTTCGCAATATTTTCCTGTTGATGTTGTACCTTTCGCCCAAATCCTGCCCATTTTGTCTGTGAAAAACTCTTCTTGCTCAACAGACTTCGACGGCGGCAGCGGTGGGGTTGTTGGGGGTGGGTTTGTTGTTTGTTGTTTGTTGGGTGTTGGTGTTGTTGGTGGTGGGGTGGTGGGGTGGGGTGTTGTGGGGTGGGTTTGGTTGTGGATTTTTTGTAGTGTTAGGGGGTTAAATGTGTTTATGAGGGGTTCCCAAAGTTTTTGGATGTCGGTGCGCAGGTTGTTTATTTCTGTTATTAGTTTATGTATTAGGAGGGTAGGTTTTGCTTTGGTGCATTGTTCAAAGTCGCTGCAGGGTAAGGAGCCACCGTTTGGGTTTATGCATGAGGTGCAATAGATGGCGGTAAAATCTGCTATGGGACTTAAATGTTTATGCGGCTGCGGTGATGAGGGTGGGGGTCTGGGTGCATTTTTTGTTTCTTGCTGCTGCTGTGGCTGCTGTTGCTGGAGTTGTTGTTTTTTGCGTTGTTGTATGATTTCCAGGGGTGTTTTGGTGTAGTCTATATTGCTGGGTTCTTCGTTAAACTCAGAAGAGACAACAGACGTAGTAGTTGTAGGGGGTGTTTTAGGTGCAGGTACATCTGATTGCGGGGTTGGCGGGGTTGTTGTTGGTTGTGTTGTTGTTGGTTGTTGTGGGGTTGGTGGGAGGGGGATGGTGTATTGGGGTGTGTTTGTGGTTTGGTTGATTGTCATGTTGCCGTTGAGGGGTTTTATGGTGGCCCAAATTTTGTCGTGTTCGGTAATTGTTAGGTTATAATTTGGAAAGGTGATAAGTAATTGGTTGTTTTCGCTTCGGAAAACGGCAATTGCTTCAAGTTCGGGGGGTAGGGCTTTTTGAAGTTGAGTTATGAACTCTTTGGAGTGCATTATGTGCCCTCCTCTGTTGTTGTTGTCTTTTTTTCTTTTTTTGTTTTTATGGTTATTGTTGTGGGGTATAGGGCTTGTTTGATGCTGTTTAGTCGGTTGAATCCTGTGGTGGAGGTTTGGTATTTTGTGATTGGGGATGTTTGGGTTTTGTTTAGCATTTCGGTGTTTGTTAGTTCTTGCAGGTATTGGTAGAGGTGGGGTTCGTTTTTTAGGTGGCATTTGTAGCGTATTGTTGAAGCCTTTACAGGTTTGCTATTGTTGCAGGCAGTTAATATTTTTGCAACATCCAACAAGTACACTGCATTACCACCCCTACTACTATTATGGTTGCCTAAACCCTCATTGTTATTGTTGAAACTCATATAGGAGCCTCCCCATGCGTAGTAGCAAATGATGATGGTGATGGTGGTGGGGGTGGGGTTTTGATGTGGGTTTGTAAAAATTTGCGTTCTTCAAATTCGCCAAGTAAACTGATAATGGTTGTAAGCTGTTTGTTTGATAATTTTATGTTGAGTGTTTTTGTGAGTTCGTGTATAAAGTGCATTTCTGCACTAGCATTTCTGTTGTTTTTGGTGTAAACAGACATGTTAGGTCTTCACCTTGCTCTGTTGGGTAATTTTTTGGTTTTTAGCAACAAACACTGTGCCATTCTTACGTGCAACAGTTAAATCATTTAACAAGTGTACAACCGAATTATCCCCCATACGGTGTACAACTGAATTATCCCTCATTGTTTGTACAACTGAATTAGCCCTCATTGTTTGTACAACTGAATTATCCCTCATTTCTTGTACAACCGAACTATTCCCCATATGGCGTACAACCGAACTATTCCACATGTGGTATACAATCGAATTATCCCCCATAATGTGTACAACCGAACTATCCTCAATATAGTGTACAACCGAATTATCCCTCATACGGTGTACAACCGAATTATCCCTCATACTGTGTACAACCGAATTAGCCCTCATTTCTTGTACAACCGAACTATCCACCATACGGTGTACAATCGAATTATCCCCCATAATGTGTACAACCGAGTTATCCCTCATTTGTTGGATTGTTGTGTTAGTTCCCATTAGGTGGATGAATTGGTTTTGTTCCAGTTTTTCAAGGGTTTCGCCATCTAACAATAGGTGTTGTTTCCAGCTTTCTTCTGCGGCAAGCCAACATTTTGCAATGATTTCTGCCGGGTTGTCCTCAAGCCACTTGGGTAGAGTTTTTTCTTCATCCCACCTAAACGAGAATAAGTCATGGTTAAGCTCAGAGCGTTTGCACTTAGCTAATACTGTATCATCTTTGGGAGTGATTTCAAATCGAACAATGTCGCGATTTTTCAATTTTTCATCTTTTAAGCCAAACGTGGAAATTATGGTTTCATGACTCATAGGATCCCCCTGACTGCAGTCAGAGAGAGTAAACACTTTGCCTTCTGAATTTACAACCCCACTAAAATAACGACACATACCTAGTCTCCTCCTTCGTTACAGTTTCGCCGCAGGTAGGGCCGCTATGTAGGTGGTCTGTTAGGTCTCTTTCCGCAAAGGCTTCCTCAAGTAACATGCCGCAAACTGTGCAACAAAAAACCTTCAACCCTAAACAACCTCCATCTGGCTTTGGCTGTTTGCCTTTTTGGTTATCTGAAGTGTAGGGAAATGATTGAAAACAGGGTTAACACTAAAACATTTACTTAACATGACAAAACCTTCCTGTAATTGTTTTTACATAAAAATTTGAAACTGTACAAACAAAAAAGAGAAAAAAACAGTACTTTGTCTCCCGCTCGGTTAAGAGTCCTTTCAGCGGCGCCACCCTCCTATTTCTGCTGCCCTTTCTCAAGTTTCGTGTTATAAACCCCAAAAACACACTAAAAACATGACACCCTCAACAACAATAATTGACCGATCCCTACACAGTTACGCCAAACGCCTAAAACGCTACCGATACAACATCAGCTTAATGCCCAACGGCAACATCTCTGCATTTTTTAGATCATTTAAGCGCCCTTGGACTTTCTCTGGGCAGGGTATCTAAATACGGTAGTCACCTCCCACCCCTACTACGACTAATAAAAGTAGACCTTAAAGCTATAACAAAAACAGATGTTGAAGAAATTGTTGCAGCTATAAACAATGGAAACTATACCGCATGGGCCAAACATGATAAAAAGCTAATTTTGCGCAAACTTGTCCAGTATGCTAAACTGGGCAGCTGTACCCGTGGCACTCCTTGGCCAGATGAAGTAAACTGGATCAGTTTAATAGTAGACCTCTTGCGAAACTAAAATAAGTTGGTATGTTGTTTGTTTTGATTTATAGTGATTACGTAAAGTTTGAGACGTTGAGTGGTTATTGTGATGAAAAGTTTCGTCGGATAACAGGTGTTAAGCGGGTTACTTTTGAAAAAATGTTGAAAATAC